>DAOTZA010000067.1:0-12967 GCA_034434515.1 Anaerolineales bacterium
ATTCTCCCCTCCCCCAATCCGTTACGTTCTACGATATAATCATTAGCTAAAAGAAAGGTATCTTTACCTTTTCACAGATTTTATAAGTTTGGAGAGCGCAATGAGCACAGGTTCAATTCAGCCAGCCATAGGGGGAACGCCCATTAGAATGAAGGATGGAAAACTCCTCGTCCCTGATGATCCCATTATTCCCTTCGTCGAAGGGGATGGCACGGGGCGAGACATTTGGCGCGCTGCCCAACGCGTGTTTGACGCAGCCGTCGCCAAAGCTTATGGAGGTAAACGCAAAATTCACTGGCTGGAGGTGCTGGCAGGAGAAAAGGCTTATAACCAACTCGGAACCTGGCTTCCCGATGAGACCGTACAAGCCTTCCGCCAATATCTGGTCGGCATTAAGGGACCCTTGACCACCCCTATTGGTGGGGGATTCCGCTCCCTTAACGTTGCTTTACGCAAGGCATTGGATCTGTATGTCTGTTTGCGGCCGGTGCGTTACTTTGAAGGGGTGCCGTCCCCTGTAAAACGTCCTCAGGATGTAGATATGGTCATTTTCCGTGAAAACACCGAGGATATTTACACCGGTATCGAATTCGAGTACGGCACACCCGAAAACCAGCGGTTCAAGGACTTGCTTAAAGAAGCGTTTCCTCAAGAATATGCCAAAATCCGCTTTCCCGAAACAGCCGGGATTGGGTTGAAGCCAATCTCTAAAGAAGGTACATATCGCCTGGTGCGGGCAGCCATCCGCTACGCTCTGGAGAATGGACGGCGGAGTGTGACCCTGGTTCACAAAGGGAATATCATGAAGTATACCGAGGGGGCTTTTCGGAACTGGGGCTATGAACTGGCAGAGAGCGAGTTCGGCGATCGCGTCTACACCTGGGCGCAGTGGGAACGCACCAAAGCTTCAAAGGGTGAGGAAACCGCTAACGCCGAACAAGAACATGCTTTGCAAGCCGGCAGATTATTGATCAAAGATGTGATTGCGGATATTGTGTTCCAGCAAACCATCACTCGGGCAAAAGAGTTCGATGTGATTGCAACCATGAACCTCAACGGCGATTATCTATCAGACGCCCTGGCTGCCCAGGTAGGCGGGATCGGCATTGCGCCCGGTGGCAACATCAACTACGAAAGTGGTCATGCAGTCTTTGAAGCCACCCACGGCACCGCTCCTAAATACGCCGACAAGGACATGGTCAATCCAGGTTCGGTCATCCTCTCCGGCGAGATGATGCTCCGCTACCTTGGCTGGAAAGAAGCCGCCGATTTGATTATTAAGGGAATGGAGGGCGCCATTGCCGCCAAGACGGTAACCTATGATTTTCATCGCCTGATGGAAGGAGCTACGTTGCTGAAATGCTCGGAGTTCGGTGAGGCGGTAGTGGCAAAGATGGATTAAAGAGGAGTTCTCTAAGATGTGAATAAGCGTTGGTTCTGGCTTCTTTTGGCTGCCTGGTTAACCCTTGGGCTGCTCAGCCTTCAACCGCCGATCTCCACCAACGCTCAACTTCAATCACTGCGCTTCCATCACTTGACCCCTGCTCAAGGTTTAGCGCATGAAATTGTTCTCTGCGTCCTGCAGGATCGCCAGGGCTATCTGTGGATTGGCACGCAAAGAGGACTAAACCGATTCGATGGATATACATTTACCCTCTACCGCCATTCCCTAAACAACCCAAATTCCCTCAGTAATGACACGATCCAGGCGCTGTATGAAGATTCACGCGGCTGGCTTTGGGTTGGCACTGCCAGCGGTTTAGACCATTTGGATCCAGAACGCCATCAAGTCTTGCGCCATCCCGAAGTGTACGAGTCAATTCAAGCCTCTGCCGAGGATTCACAAGGTCGGATTTGGATCGCCACCGCGGGGAGTGGGCTCTTCTGGTACGATCCTAGCGCGGGAACATTCCACTCGGTCAACGAAGCTTTATCCGCTCCAGAATCCTTTCCCGACAATGTGATCAATACGCTTTACTTTTCTAACTCAGGGCTGCTTTGGCTGGGGACAGGGCAACACGGATTGCTCGCTTTAGCCGCTTCAGAAGAACCCATCCGTCTGATTGATCCATTGATTGCGATGAAAAAATCGACTTTCCGCCGCGTGACTTCCATTGCCCCAGCAAACGATGGAATGTTATGGGTGGGCGGCGGAGAGCATCATGAAAGACACGGCGGGCTCTTAAAGTTCGACCCAATGCAAGAGCAAATCGTCCAGGTCTTTGATGAACTTGCCGATCTTCATATCACCTCTCTGCTTTTCGATGCGGAGGGCTTCTTCTGGGTTGGCAGCGAGGAAGGATTACATCGGTTCTACCCTGCATCCCAGCAGATAGAAACTTTCCTTCATGATCCGCTCGATCCCTACAGCCTGAGCGCCAATCACATCACCGCCTTAATGCAAGACCGGGGTCAGAATGTTTGGATTGCAACCGTTGGTGGCGGGTTAGACCAGTATTCTCCGGCCGGCAACCGATTTATGGTTTATTCATCCACCTTAGCCGATCCTGAAAAGCATACCTTCTCAACCGTTGGTGCGGTGGTGAAAGACCGCGAAGGATTGATCTGGGTCGGATTTCACGGACACGGATTGGCAATGCTGGATCGCCAACAGGGGAAAGTGACCCTCTTTCATCACAATCCTCAAGACCCGAACAGTTTATCTCATGATCATATCACTGCGCTCTATCAAGATCGTTATGGAGACCTCTGGATCGGAACTCAGGGCGGTTTAGATCGCCTCATTCGCGGCTCCCTGCGCTTTGAAAACTTTCTTCCAATCCCTGATGATCCAGACCTTTCGAGACCCTTGTCGGTAAAGGTCATTACCGAAGACTCGCAGGGGATTCTCTGGGCGGGGTTAGAAGATCCGGGAGGACTCATCCGAATTGACTCAGACCGAAAAACAGTTCAACGATATGGAGGTGAAACACAATCCCAAGATCGTTTTCCGGTCACCTATGGTGTGCGCGCCATTTATGCCGATTCTCAAGGCAATCTCTGGCTGGGCACTTACAATGGGTTGATTTTGTTCAATCCTGAACAAAACCTTTACCGGCAATTTCGCCACGATCCAGACAACCCGAACAGCTTGAGCCATGATTTTGTATGGACAATTCACGAAAAAGATCATCAGACCTTGTGGGTTGGCACCCATTCTGGCTTGAATCGGCTGTCTTTCCCCTGCGGCTTGATCGGAAATTGTGAGTCACAATTCACGGTTTACAGCCGTGACCAGGGTTTGCCGGATGACTCCATCGTTTCCATTCTTGAAGATGAGCAGGGTAACCTGTGGCTAGGCACGATGGGTGGCGGGCTGGCTGTTTACGACCCAGCTCAAGATCGTTTTCACGCCTTTACCGAGCGGGATGGATTGCAAAGCAATGCCTTTGTCATCGGAGCAGCCTCGCGTGCGGAGGATGGAGAATTGTTTTTCGGCGGACTGAAGGGTTTCAACGCTTTTTACCCCCACGAAATCCGTCATAATCCTGTACCTCCGCCAATCGTACTGACCGCTTTCCGCGAATTTGATCAAATCCAGGAATTCCCTGAAGACCTCAACCATCTTGAGGAAATTCGGATCCCATCGCGCGTCTCCTTTTTTGCCATTGAGTTTGCTGCGCTGGATTACGCCGATCCACTGCGCAACCAATATGCCTACAAGCTTGAAGGATTTGATCAGGACTGGATCGCTTGTGGAAACCGTCGTTATGCCAGCTATACCAATCTACCTCCAGGCAACTATCTTTTTCGCGTCAAGGGAAGCAATAGCGATGGCGTCTGGAATGAAAACGGCAAAACCCTGCGGTTGATCATTACCCCGGCCTGGTATCAGACGAGGTGGTTCCGCCTGTCGATCATCGCCGCGCTGGTTAGTGTAGCAGGAAGCTATCTGCATAGCCGTCAAAAACAGATCGAGAACCTGCGGCGTAGTGAAGAACGCTATCGCACTTTATTGGAGAACGCACCCGTAGCCGTGTGCGAGGCAGATTTTCGCCAGTTGCCACCGTTAGCAACTCATTTCAATCCTCGCTGGTTATCCCTTTTTGCATGCTCTCCGGAACATGAACCCCGTTTGGACAACTACCTTCCTTTTGAGATTTTGGCGCGTTGTCAGGAAACCCTAACCCACAACCTCTTGTGGACAACCGAAACCAGCGGCAGACGTTGCGATGGACAGGAGTTTCCCTTGCGATTGCGCGCTGCCCCTGCTGCCAGAGCGGATCTCTCACGTTGTATTCTGGTAGTGGAGGACTTAAGCGCCGAAAAAGCTCGCCGCAGCGAAGAAGAAGCCATTGCCGAAGAGCGGCGGCGTATTGCCCGCGAAATCCATGACGGATTAGCCCAAGATTTGGCTGCCATCCGTTTGCAAGTCCATCGCTGGCAAAAATGGATTGAGAACGATCCGCACCGCCTTTGGGGCGAATTGGAAAATCTTCACGCCTTGTTAGGTGAAAAAATTCGCGAAGTTCGCCAAGCAATCTTTGCCCTGCGCCCGGTTGCCCTGGATGAATTGGGATTTTGGCAAGCGTTAGACCGCTTCCTTCAAGACTTTGACGAGCAACACCAACTCCGTATCTTCCTCAACGTCCTGGGAGATCGCGCTCGGCTCGAACCCAGCCTGGAACCGTTACTTTTTCGCATTGTCCAAGAGGCGTTGCATAATGTTGCCCGTCATGCTCAAGCTGAGACAGTTTGGGTAGAAGTCGATTTGCGCCAAGGGGTTTTTCTGCGGGTTCGCGATGACGGTGTAGGTTTCGACCCGGCTATTCTGGCACACTGGGAAAGCAAAGGTCATCTCGGCCTGCAACAGATGCGCGAACGGGTGGAAGCCCTGGGCGGCAGTCTAAGGGTCACCTCCCAAATCGGAAAAGGAACGCAAATTGAGGTGTTTTTAGGAACGATCAAGTCAGAAAATGGATAACAGAAGCAAAGTGTGCTATACTGATTGCAATAAAGACATCATACAGCTCCACTTTGGTTGAAAAAAATCAAGACAAAGTAAAAGAAACTAGACAAAAAGGTTTCTAACGAATGGCTGGAACGATTCGGGTTTTAATTGCCGATGATCATCGTCTCTTCCGCCAGGGTCTGCGGCATGTGTTTGAAACCTGCAAGGAAATCGAAGTGGTTGGCGAGGCAGAAAACGGCCGTCAGGCGGTGAAATTAGCCCGCCGTTTGAAGCCGGATGTGGTCTTGATGGATATCAATATGCCCGACCTGGACGGAGTACAGGCCACCCACTTGATCTGCGAGTTAAACCCGGCTTGTCGGGTGATCATCCTCACCATGTACCGCCAGGATCAGTACGTCTTTGAAGCGATAAAAGCTGGTGCCCGCGGCTACTTGCTGAAAGACATCGATGAACATCAACTCATTGAAGCCATATTTACCGTCCAACGCGGCGAAGCTTTGGTCGATCCTTCCCTGGCCGCCCGTTTGCTGGATGAGTTTCGGCGCTTAAGCTCTCAAGCAAGCCCGACTTGCTCTCAGGAAGAGCTGAGTGACGGGGAAATGCAGGTTTTGCGTCTGGTGGCCCAAGGCGCAGATAATCAAACCGTTGCCGAACGATTGAATCTCTCCGAACGCACGGTTGCCAATCGGCTCAGTGAAATCTATCGCAAATTGCACGTCAACAGCCGCACACAAGCTGCACTGGTTGCCTTGCGTAGAGGATGGGCAAAGCTGGAAGAGGAAACATAAGATAGTTCTTTGGATGGGACTCCGATCGTTGCGGGGGAATGGCGGATTAAGAACCTCTAACATCATTAAGTCCTGAAAAGGGAAGTTTCAAGATAAAATTAAATCACTTAACGATGACAAACGCCTTCTGGTCAGGAAAGTGGATTGTGATTAGCGGGGGATCAAGTGGCATTGGCCTTGCCCTGGCGAAACGACTGGCAAGCGCTGGCAGCAATGTGTGGTTAATCGCCCGCCGTGGCGAACTTTTGCAAACAGCTCTTGAGCAGGTTCAGGCTTCTGCTCAGTCTCCAGCTCAGGCGTTTGGCTTCAGCGCTGCCGATCTGACCATGGTCGATCAGGCAAAGCAAGCTGCCGAAGAAGTGCTGGCAAAAGCAGGAAAGGTGGATGTCCTAATCAATTCGGTCGGCGCAGCTCATCCGGGTTACGTGCAGGAGTTATCGCTGGACATCTTTCACTGGATGATGGCCGCCAACTACTTTGCTCCGCTTTATCTGACCAAAGCTCTCTTGCCGCACTTCATTGCCCAACGCAGCGGTCACATCATCAACATCGCTTCGGCAGCGGCTCTACTCGGAGTGTTTGGTTATTCCGCCTATGGGGCAGCAAAGTTTGCTCTGGTCGGTTTTACCGAAGTATTGCGGGCAGAAATGAAGCTCTATCATATCCGCGTTTCCATCGTCTTTCCACCCGATACCCAGACGCCTCAACTTGAATACGAAAACCGCTTTAAACCCGCTGAGACCAAAGCAATTTCAGGCAACGCTGCGCAGCTCACACCCGATCAGGTTGCACAAGCGATCCTGCAACAGGCGGCTCGTGGACAGTATGCCATTTTCCCATCTGCAGATGTCCGCCTGATCTACTGGTTGGTTAAACTTCTGCCACAGCCAGTGATCTTCGCTGCCCTCGACACATTGGCTCGCAAAGGTCAAAAACAAGGAGGAATCTATGGATATCTTTGAAAAATGTTCCCAGTTTACCATCGTCAAGGAAGCGATTGAAGGAGGTTATTATCCCTATTTCATCCCCCTCTCGGAAAACGAGGGCAGCGAAGTGATCTACGGCGGTCGACGCCTGATTATGTGTGGATCGAACAATTATCTTGGCCTAACCACCCATCCCAAAGTTAAAGAAGCTGCCATTAACGCAATCAAGCGTTTTGGGACAAGCTGTACCGGTTCGCGCTTCTTAAACGGCAATTTAGAGTTGCACGAACAACTGGAAGAGGAACTGGCAGCGTGGGTTGGAAAGCCGGCCGCGCTGGTCTTTTCAACCGGAATGCAAACCAACCTTGGCACCATCAGCGCCCTGGTCGATCGCTCAGATGTGGTCATCCTGGATAAATACGATCACGCCAGCATCGTGGATGGAGCGCGCCTGGCGTGGGGAGAGACCAAACGCTTCCGCCATAACGACCTGGAAGACCTCCAGCGAGTGTTGGAAAAAGTCCCCCCGGAAAAGGGGAAGCTGGTGGTTGTGGATGGCGTTTACAGCATGGAAGGTGACATTGCCCCGCTTCCAGAACTGATTGAAATCTGCCGCCGCTATGGGGCACGCTTGATGGTCGATGACGCCCATTCGCTGGGCGTCTTGGGTGGTGGACGTGGCACAGCAGCGCATTTCGGGGTAACGGAGGCTGTAGACTTGATCATGTCCACCTTTAGCAAGTCCTTTGCCTCGCTGGGCGGGTTTATTGCCGGCGATACGGATGTCATCCAATATATTCAACACCACGCCAGAGCTTTGATCTTTAGCGCCAGTATTCCCCCCGCCAACGCCGCAGCCGCCCTGGCGGCTCTGGAAGTCATGCGCCAGGAACCGGAGCGTGTCCAGCGCGTGAACGCCATCGGCGAACGTGTCCGAACAGAGTTGAAACGGCTGGGATATCAAATCGGGAACTCGCAGACCCCCATTATCCCGATCCTGATCGGCGATGACATGCGCACTGTCCTTGCCTGGAAAGCGCTATTTGAAGCCGGTCTGTTTGTCAACCCGGTGCTCTCTCCGGCTGTCCCCGAAGGACGGCAACTGTTGCGCACCAGTTACATGGCAACCCACACCGACCAACAAATTGACCGCGCCCTGGAGCTCTTTGAAAAAGTGGGCAAGCAAATTGGACTGATTTAAGATGCCCTCCCGGCAGCGCACCTTTCGGGTTGAGGCGGTCATTCTCCGCCATCAAGATTGGGGAGAAGCTGACCGCTTAATCACCCTGTTCAGCCGTGAACGGGGAAAACTCCGCGCCATTGCTAAAGGGGTCCGAAAAACGCCCTCGCGCAAGGCAGGTCACCTGGAACCGTTTAACCGCGTCAGCTTATTGTTAGCTCAGGGAAGAGAACTGCCGATCATCACTCAAGCAGAAACCTTAACAGCCTACCTTTCCTTTCAGGACGATTTGTTGCGCCTAGGATATGGCGCAACTTTGCTCGAACTGGTTGATCGCTTTACCGTTGAAGAAGAAGCAAACCCAGCTCTCTATTTCTTGCTGGTTGAAACACTGGAACGTCTAAACCAGAGCGAGGATGTCTGGTTGGACGTGCGCTTCTTTGAGATGAAATTGCTCGACTTTGTTGGTTTTCGCCCACAGCTCTTCCAGTGTGTGATCTGTGGCGAGGCTATCCAGGCGCAAGATCAGTTTTTCTCCTGCGAACTGGGTGGGGTGGTCTGTCCGAACTGCGCCGCCGGTCAACGATTGCTGCTGCCAGTCTCCATGCCGGCATTGAAGTACCTTCGCCATCTTCAACGCAGCACCTATAGAGAAGCGCGCAGAGCTAAAATTCCCGTTGCGGTTCAAAAAGAGATGGAAGCGCATGTGCAACGCTATTTGCAAGCCATTTTAGAGCGGGCGCTAAACGCACCGCGCTTTCTGCGGTCGATTGCTCAATTGACGGAACATTAGGATTGAAATTTATCCAGGCACGGTTGTCACCTTCTCACGGCCAGGGTAGCGGTAGAATGCCCTTTTCACGCGCAGTCGCAATGGTTAGCCAGTTGTAATTTGGTTCGCCGTTTTCGACCGATTCAGCAACTTCGCGCCAGGTCTCTGCACCCGCTTCGACGGCTCGGGCAAAGGAACTCTGTCCGATCAGGGTAGTTTCGATGAAGTAATAGCGATCGTTTACCTGATCGGTGCGAACGCCGATGAAAGCATGCCCCGGAATACCAATGATCGCCACTTCCAGACGGATTGCCTCGGCAGCCGCAGCAAACAATAAAGATAGGTCGATGCAGTTACCGGCCTGCTGCTCCAGCGTTTCACGCGGCAGACGGATGCGTTGGATATCACCCGGTGCGTAGGTGACCAAAGTGCTTACATAGGTCAAATCATAGATCTCATCGGCTGCTTGCCAGATGGCTTCCAATCGTTCCCAAACCTCCCCATCTTCATCATCTTCAACGCCACTATAGCCGCCCCACATCGCACCGCTCTCGGTATAGTCCGCTGCAGCGCGTAACAGCTCTTCCACTTTCGGATCGTTGGGTGTCACCATAGCAGCCAGTAGCTCAAATGTTTCTACTTCGCTCATTCCTGGAATCCCCCAAGGGAAATCGCGGCGAGCAAAAACCAGCGTTTCTCCTGTTTCTTCCAGGATGATCTTCTCTTCGCCTTGTTGCAGGGCAGCCACGCGGATATGGAATTGAGCCGGCTGTTGCACATTCAGGTTTTCGATCCTGGTCGAGATCAAACGCGGATTCTGACGGACCTCCAGGGTTTCATTCCCCCTGACGGTTACGGTATCTATCGACTGATCGGTATACCCCTGTACCTCGCTTAGCACTTTGATTCGCAGCAGCGAAGGGTTGGTATTCGTAATGGTGACAATCGTAAAGTCATCGAGAATCGAACCGTAGAGAGGGTAAATGATCGTGATTAAATCCGACCGATAGAGATAATCGACCTCGATTTTTTCCACATCGATGAGATGATTCAAATTCAGGCTTTCAGGCGTTTGGGTTGATTGCTCAGCCTGGCCAGGAGCCGCACTCCGCCTGTCTGCAGGAACAACCCCACGCAACAAGGCACAACTCAACAAGGTAGCACTGATAGCAGCGAGAAAAGTGTAAATCCGAAAAGACGAAGCAGATGCTTGCATAGAAAATGCTCCTTTCAGTTGCCTATAAGTATTCTACTCTTTTCTTGGGAAAAATCTTTCAGAGAAAAAAACCAGAGCCGGTCAGGCTCTGGTTTTTTTAGGTAGCGGGGCCCAGACTCGAACTGGGGACCTTTGGGTTATGAGCCCAACGAGCTGCCACTGCTCCACCCCGCAATGCTTTCGTTTGCGAAATAACAATATAGCATTTTTATCGGACGATGTCAAGAGTGTTTAACAAAATTTTAGCATTCTTTAATCTCCAATCTGGCAGTTTTGTTCGTGCTATAATGCAACCAATGCGCTTCGATATTTTCACCCTTTTTCCCGAAGTCTTCCAGCCTTATCTCCAAACCAGTATTTTGGAACGCGCTCAGCAAAAGGGGCTGATTGAAGTCCATCTCCATAATATTCGCGACTACACGACAGACAAACACCATATCACCGATGACGAGCCGTATGGTGGCGGAGGAGGAATGGTGATGAAGCCTGAGCCGATCTTCGCTGCGGTAGAAAGTGTCCTGGGTTCTCCGCCAGCCTGTCCGGTCGTCTTGCTCACTCCTCAAGGGCGAACGTTCAATCATCGCATTGCCCAGGAATACGCCCAATTGCCCGCCCTGGCCTTAATCTGTGGGCGGTATGAGGGGGTAGATGAAAGGGTGCGCAAGCACCTGGTCACCGATGAGCTTTCGATTGGGGATTATGTGCTGAGCGGCGGCGAGTTACCTGCGCTGGTGGTGCTGGATGCCGTCAGCCGCTTTCTGCCCGGCGTATTAGGCGACCCTGATGGTGCAACGGACGATTCTTATGCTTTAGGCTTGTTGGAATACCCTCATTACACCCGTCCAGCAGAATTCCGCGGCTGGCGCGTGCCGGAGGTATTACTCTCCGGTGATCATGGGCGCATTGCCCGCTGGCGGCGGGAACAAGCTCTCCTGCGCACCTGGCAACGCCGTCCTGATTTGCTGGAGAAAGCAACGCTTACTGGCGAAGATCAAGCTTTCCTCGAACAGCTACGAAGCGCTCAGGAAAACCTTTTTCAAGGAGATAACGATGAAGTTTAGCTATGGTAAGACATTTTTGCTCGGTTTTGGTTTCTTCGGCGTCAGCGTGATTTGGGGCGTATATAACGCTTTTGTGCCGTTGTTTTTGGCGAATAAGTTTAATCTTGCCCCGGCTTTCATCGGTTTTTTTATGACCCTTGACAATATCGCTGCTCTGTTGATTCAACCACCGGTGGGCGCCTGGTCAGATCGCCTGCGCACTCCGATCGGACGACGGATGCCATTTATCTTAATTGGCGCGCCAATCGGCGCAGTTGCATTTGGTCTTATTCCCATTGCCGCTGTCCTGCCGCTCTTTGTGGCTTGTACAAGCACCCTGCTCCTCTCGATGGCGTTTTGGCGCACCCCGGTGATTGCTCTTATGCCCGACATTACCCCTTCGCAATATCGCTCGCAAGCCAATGGAATCATCAATTTCATGGGTGGGGTAGGGGCAATCATTGCTTTTCTGGGCGGCGCTACTTTGTATCGACTGAATCCAGCTTTCCCATTCTGGTTGGGGTCTGCGCTGGTGATTCTGGCAGCAGTTATGGTGTTTATATTTATCAAAGAACCAACCACTTACGAACAGAGCGAAGAAAAACCGAGCATGATCGCCAGCCTGAAAGCGGTTCTCCGCGATCCAGATCGCAGCGCCTTGCGCATTCTGCTGGCAATCTTTTCCTGGTTTGTCGCTTATACGGCCATTGAAGCCTTTTTCACCTTATATGCCAATAAGCATCTGGGCATGGAAGAAGCCGATGGCGCCCGGTTGCTCGGACAGCTCTCGCTAATTTTTGTTCTGTTTGCCATACCCAGTGGCTATCTTGCCAGTCGCATTGGCAGACGCCTGACGATCATGAGCGGCATTACGATCATGATCCTGGGGATGTTGCTGATGTATTTCTTGCCGGGCAATATTTTGACCATTGAATTGACGAAATTACCGGTGCTGGGGACTGTGCCGGTTATCGGCCTCATTCTCATGGTAGCCGGGCTTGCCTGGGCGCTGATTAATATCAATTCCCTGCCAATGGTCGTAGATATGACCGACGCGGCGCGATTAGGCACCTATACCGGGCTGTATTATTTATTCTCAACCCTGGCGGCAATCGCTGGTCCAAATATTAACGGCTGGATCATCCAATTAACCGGCCGGAATTACAACAACGTGATGTTAGTAGCGCCCTTCTTCATGCTGCTTGCCCTGGTGCTAATGGCAGGAGTGCGACGCGGCGAAGCACTAGTGAGTTGAGTGATGGATTCCAGTCCAGTGCCTTGGGTCATTTATGTCGATGATCATCTGTTGGTAATCAATAAGCCATCTGGCTTGCGCGTCCTGCCAGATGGCTATCATCCTGAACTCGAACATGTTCGCTCAGTGCTGGAACCCCATTTCGGGCGGTTGTGGATTGTTCATCGCCTGGATAAAGACACCAGCGGCGTGTACCTGTTGGCTCGCACCGCAGAAGCGCACCGTTCCCTTAATCTACAATTCGATCGTCGCTCGGTGGAGAAGATCTACCACGCCCTGGTTTCAGGCAACCCGGCCTGGGAAGCGAAGACCATCGACTTCCCCCTGCGGGTAAACGGAGACCGCCGCCATCGCACAGTGGTAGATTTTGAAAGAGGCAAAGCTGCGATAACCCTCTGCAAACGCCTGGAAAACTTCCAGGGTTGCACCTTGCTCGCCATTGAACCCAAAACGGGGCGCACCCACCAAATTCGCGCCCATTTAGCTCACCTGGGACATCCTATCCTTGGTGACCGTTTGTATGGCGTCTCCACGTCCCGCCTCTCTTCTGTGCCTTTGTCGGTTGAACGCCTTGCTTTGCACGCCTATGCAGTATCTATTTACCACCCCCAGAACGGCAAGAAAATTGGCTGGCATGCAGCCTACCCAGATGATTTCCAAAGCTGGCTTGAACAATTGCGGAAATTAGCGGCAAATGAGATCATCAGGTCTCCCTAGGAGTAGGACTTATCAGAACCCAATCTATTGACAAATCAATTCCTCAAGAGTATAGTAACCATGAATTGGGGAGTAGCCTCCCATGTGGGACCAGGTTTTCGTCAAGACGAAGATTAACTTCCGGGAACCTGGACGCAATTCCTGCGTTTGGCAAGACC
>DAOTZA010000068.1:0-4278 GCA_034434515.1 Anaerolineales bacterium
GCGGCTCGATGACGATTCGGCCATCTCTTCTGGGCGGGGTGCTGATTTTAGGCGGTATGTGGTTGGTGAATTGGGAATTGCCTGCCGAATCATAACTGACCTATTTCCTGAATAGGGTGAAACTTCTGACCTTTCCCTCGGAAACAGGTATAATAGCGCAATATTGCCTTCATATCTCTGGCAAACGAGGGAGAAGCGGTCGTGTTGATCTTTGCGGTTCTTTCTGGTTTTGGGTTAGCTTTTCTTGCTCCGGCGCTCAGCCGCGTTGGTAAGCAGAGAAGCGGCTGGTGGTTGGCAAGCTTGCCAATTATCCTCACGATATACTTTTTGACCATCCTGCCAGGCTTGAGCGATGGGCAAATACAAGTCTTTTCCTATCCCTGGTCTACGGAACTTGGTCTGACGTTTTCCTTTCGTGCCGATGGGCTCAGTCTGGCGTTTGCGTTGCTGGTCAGTGGCATCGGCGCGCTGGTAGCGATTTACGCCGGCGGTTACTTCGGCACGAAAGCGCCATTGGGGCGCTTCTACCTGTGGTTGTTCTTTTTTATGGCTTCTATGTTGGGGGTAGTGTTTGCCGACAATCTGATTCTGTTGTTTATTTTTTGGGAGCTCACCAGCCTGAGCTCGTTTATGCTCATTGGCTTTGAACATGAACGCCAAGAAGCCCGCACGGCAGCTATTCAAGCCTTGTTAGTGACCGGCAGTGGTGGTCTGGTGATGTTGGCTGGGTTTGTGTTGTTGGGTCAGATTGGGGGAAGTTGGGAGCTTTCGACTTTGTTGCTGAGCAGTGAGAGCGTCCGCGCTCATCCACTCTATTTGCCGCTGCTCATTTTGATTCTCATCGGGGCTTTTACCAAATCGGCTCAGTTCCCTTTTCACTTCTGGTTGCCGAACGCCATGCAAGCTCCGACCCCGGTCAGCACCTACCTTCATGCTGCGACGATGGTCAAGGCCGGCATTTATCTTCTCGCCCGCTTATCTCCGCTACTGGGTGGGACTTCGTTCTGGTTTTGGGCAGCAGGTGGGTTCGGAGCGATCACGATGATATTGGGAGCTCTCCTGGCGTTAAGCCAAACCGACTTGAAACGCTTGCTGGCCTATTCGACCATTAGCGCCCTGGGCAGCCTGGTGCTGGCGATTGGGATTGGCAGTGAAACGGCTCTCAAAGCAATGGTTTTGTTTTTACTGGCCCATGGGTTATACAAGGGAACATTGTTTCTGGTTGCCGGGGCCGTGGATCATGAAACTGGAACCAGGGATGTGAGGGAATTGGGAGACCTCTGGCGAAAGATGCCTTTTACTGCTGTCGGCGCCAGTTTGGCTGCCCTTTCCATGGCCGGCGTTCCCTTCTTTTTTGGTTTTCTTGCCAAGGAATACCTTTATGAAGCTGCCTATAAGGTCGGCGCGTTCTGGATCAGCCTGGCCGTCATTGGGGCATTCCTGAATGTCTTCATCGCTTTTCGGGTGGGGATTGCGCCGTTCTGGCTGCCTGCTCAGGGGCAAACCAAATCACCTCAAAAGGTACATGAAGCGCCGTGGAGCATGAGGCTTGGCCCGCTCATTCTGGGGGGATTAAGCCTTCTCTTCGGGGTTCTGCCGCAAATCCTCAGCCGAAACCTCGCCTCAACAGCCCTCTCTGCGGCAGCCGGTAAGCCGGTTCAAGTAAAGCTGGCAGCCTGGCATGGGGTGAATGACATCTTTTTGCTTAGCTTGCTGACCTTAGGGTTGGGAGTTGGGCTTTTCGCCCTGCGCAAGGACGTCCAACGTCTGGCAGAAGCGTTGAGCCTGCCGTGGAGCCTGGATGGCGTTTATAAACGATCGCTGGACGTTTTGTTCGCCGTAGCCGCTTTTCAAACGCGGATCCTGCAGCATGGTTATTTGCGCTATTACCTGATCACGATTATTGTGGCGGTTGTTGCCATCACCAGCGGAGGATTATGGCGCTGGGGTGGAGGAACGTTGCCGAATCTCTCCTGGGATTTGCGCTTCTATGAGTTTGGCATAGCGCTGATCATTGTCCTTGCCGGTGGGATGGCGACCCTTTCGCACTCTCGCTTAGGGGCGGTTGCGGCATTGGGAGTGGCTGGCTACGGGGTGGCGTCCATTTATTTGTTATTTGGCGCTCCCGATCTGGCGATGACCCAATTTTTAATCGAATCGCTAACGGTTGTCTTGTTTGTCCTGGCTTTTTATCATCTGCCCCAGTTTACCCAGTTGACTCCCCGGCGAGAACGGTTGCGTGATGTACTGATTGCGCTGATCACCGGGGGGTTGATGACGACCTTTGTCTTTGTTGCCAGTGGCATCCAGATTCACCCCTCGATTTCACAATTCTTTGTCGAGACTTCGCTCCCTCTGGCGCACGGGCGAAATATCGTCAATGTGATCCTGGTTGACTTTCGCGGTCTGGATACCTTAGGGGAGATCACCGTTCTGGCAATTGCCGGAATTGGGGTCTTTGCCTTATTAAAGTTGCGCCTGGATCAGCGCACCCCGAAAGCGAGAAAAGAGGGGGAGAAGATGGGCGGAGGAGGGGAAAGATGACTTCTCTGATTTTACGGACGATGGTGCGCTTATTATTGCCGTTGTTGTTAATGTTTTCGGTATTTCTCCTCTTGCGCGGACATAACGAACCGGGTGGAGGCTTTGTGGGGGGGTTGATGGCAGCCACCGGCTTTGCTTTGTTTTCGATTGCCTTTGGCTCGGAAACAGCCCGCCGCATTTTGCGCATAGACCCAAACACCTTGATTGGCGTAGGGTTATTGCTGGCTCTATCCGGTGGTTTGATCACCCTGTGGCTTAATCAACCCTTTCTGACCGGTGTGTGGTTCAAAGTGCCTTTGGGAACGTTGGGCAAATTGGAGCTGGGGACTCCGTTGTTTTTTGATGTCGGCGTTTACCTGACGGTGTGGGGAGTGACTTTAACGATCATTTTCGCCCTGGAGGAGGTAAGGTAAGGCAATGGAAGTGGTTTTACCCTTTGTCATTGGCAGTTTATACGCCATGGCGATCTATATGTTGTTGCGGCGGAGTCTGGTGAAGCTCTTGATCGGTTTGGGATTGTTAAGTCACGCCAGTCACCTGTTGATCTTTACCGCAGGCGGTTTGACGCGCTTCAAAGCTCCGGTGATTCCGATGACAGCCAGCCAATTGCAACCGCCTCATGCCGACCCCTTGCCTCAGGCTTTGATCCTGACGGCAATTGTGATCAGCTTTGGCGTGACGGCATTTGCTTTGGCGCTGGCGTATCGAGCCTATCGCAGTGTAAATACCGATGATTTAGATCAAATGAAATCGACCGACGCGTGATAGAGAGGGAATGATGAATCGCTACCTTATTCTCCCCATTGCCATCCCTTTGTTGACCGCCGTACTCTGTTTGCTCTTCTTTCGCAAACCGAAGATGCAGCGCTGGATTGGGGTGAGCGGTGCGGGCAGTTTGTTGGCTGCCTCCCTCTGGATGTTAAAGGTGGTTTGGGATCAGGGCATTCAAGTCGTCCAAATCGGAAACTGGCCAGCGCCTTTTGGCATTACCCTGGTTGCCGATCTCTTTAGCGCCGTGATGGTTGTCCTGGCCGGGGTGTTAGGGTTGGCGGTTGCGATTTACTCGTTAGATAGCATTGATTCTCAACGCCAGGCGTTTGGATATTATCCGCTGATGCACTTTCTTTTGATGGGAGTGTGCGGCGCGTTTCTGACCGGTGACCTGTTCAACTTATATGTCTGGTTTGAAGTGATGTTGATGTCCTCGTTTGTGTTGCTGGCTTTGGGGGGTGAGCGCGGTCAGATGGAAGGGGCAATCAAGTATGTAACGTTGAACCTGCTCTCTTCGGCGATCTTTCTGGCAGCTTTAGGCTTGCTTTACGGCCTGGCGGGGACGCTCAATATGGCCGATCTGGCGCGCAAATTTGCCAGCACAGCGAGCGCCCCCTCGAACGCCATTGTAACTGCACTTTCGATGCTCTTTCTGGGCGCTTTTGGCATCAAAGCTGCGATCTTTCCTTTGTTTTTCTGGCTGCCAGCTTCCTATCATACCCCGCCGGTTGCGGTTACGGCTCTATTTTCCGGTTTATTGACCAAAGTTGGCGTTTATTCGTTAATCCGGGTTTTTACCTTGATCTTTATCCAGGATTTTGCTTACACCCACACCCTTTTGCTGGTGATCGCTGCCCTGACAATGATCACCGGGGTGCTTGGGGCGGTTGCCCAGAATGAGATGCGGCGCTTGTTGTCTTTCCACATTATCAGTCAGATTGGCTATCCCTTGATGGGGTTAGG
>DAOTZA010000069.1:0-4276 GCA_034434515.1 Anaerolineales bacterium
GCGGCTCGATGACGATTCGGCCATCTCTTCTGGGCGGGGTGCTGATTTTAGGCGGTATGTGGTTGGTGAATTGGGAATTGCCTGCCGAATCATAACTGACCTATTTCCTGAATAGGGTGAAACTTCTGACCTTTCCCCTCGGAAACAGGTATAATAGCGCAATATTGCCTTCATGTCTCTGGCAAACGAGGGAGAAGCGGTCGTGTTGATCTTTGCGGTTCTTTCTGGTTTTGGGTTAGCTTTTCTTGCTCCGGCGCTCAGCCGCGTTGGTAAGCAGACAAGCGGCTGGTGGTTAGCAAGTTTGCCGATCCTCCTCACGGTGTTCTTTCTGACCATCCTGCCAGGCTTGGGGGACGGGCAAGTACAAGCCTTGTCCTATCCCTGGTCTGCAGAGCTTGGGCTGACGTTTTCCTTTCGAGCTGATGGGCTCAGTCTGGCTTTTGCGCTACTGGTCAGCGGCATCGGTGCGCTAGTAGCCATTTACGCTGGCGGTTACTTTGGCACGAAAGCGCCATTGGGGCGCTTTTATCTGTGGTTGTTCTTTTTTATGGCTTCCATGTTGGGGGTGGTATTTGCCGACAATCTGATCCTGTTGTTTATTTTTTGGGAGCTCACCAGCCTGAGTTCATTTATGCTGATTGGTTTTGAACAGGATCGCGAAGAAGCCCGCGCGGCAGCCATTCAAGCCTTGTTGGTGACCGGCAGCGGTGGTCTGGTGATGTTAGCTGGTTTTGTGTTGTTGGGTCAGATTGGGGGAAGCTGGGAGCTTTCGACCTTGCTGCTAAGGGGTGAGATCGTCCGCGCTCATCCAGGCTATCTGCCGCTGCTCATTTTGATTCTTAGCGGGGCTTTTACCAAATCGGCTCAGTTTCCTTTTCATTTCTGGTTGCCGAATGCCATGCAAGCCCCGACCCCGGTCAGCACCTACCTTCATGCTGCCACGATGGTCAAAGCCGGCATTTATCTCCTTGCCCGTTTCTACCCGCTTCTGGGAGGTACTGCTCTCTGGTTTTGGACAGTGGGCGGGTTCGGAGCAATCACGATGATATTGGGAGGTCTCCTGGCATTAAGCCAAACGGATTTGAAACGCTTGCTTGCCTATTCAACCATTAGCGCTCTGGGCAGCCTGGTGCTGGCAATTGGGATTGGCAGTGAAACGGCTCTCAAAGCAATGGTTTTGTTTTTACTGGCCCACGGATTCTATAAGGGAACGTTGTTTCTGGTTGCCGGTGCCGTGGATCATGAAACTGGAACCAGGGATGTGAGGGAATTGGGAGACCTCTGGCGAAAGATGCCTTTTACTGCTGCAGGCGGCAGCCTAGCTGCCCTTTCCATGGCTGGCGTTCCCTTCTTTTTTGGTTTTCTTGCCAAGGAATACCTTTATGAAGCTGCTGATAAGGTCGGCTCGTTCTGGATCAGCCTGACTGTCCTTGGAGCACTTCTGAATGTCTTCATCGCCTGTCGGGTGGGGATTGCGCCGTTCTGGCTGCCCGCTCAGGTGCAAACCAAACCATTCCAAATGATCCATGAAGCGCCGTGGAGCATGAGGATTGGCCCGCTCATTCTGGGGGGATTGAGCCTCCTATTCGGCGTTCTTCCGCAGGTCCTCAGCCGAAACCTCGTCTCAACAGCTATCTCTGCGGCGGCTGGTAAACCGCTTCAGGTGAAACTGGCAGCCTGGCAGGGGGTGAATGACATCTTTCTGCTCAGTTTGCTAACCTTAGGGTTGGGAATTGGGCTTTTCGCCGTGCGCAAGGACGCCCAACATCTGGCAAAAGCGTTGAGCTTGGGGTGGAGTCTGGATGGGCTTTATAAGCGATCGCTGGATGTTTTGTTCACCGTAGCCGCTTTTCAAACGCGCCTGCTGCAGCACGGTTATTTGCGCTATTACCTGATCACGATTATTGTGGCGGTTGTTGCCATCACCGGCGGAGGGTTATGGCGCTGGGGTGGGGGAACGTTGCCATATCTCTCCTGGGATTTACGCTTCTACGAGTTCGGTATAGCCCTGATCATTGTCGTTGCCGGCGGGATGGCGACTCTCGCGCGCTCCCGCTTAGGGGCGGTAGCGGCCTTAGGAGTTGCTGGCTACGGAGTGGCGTCCATTTATTTGTTATTTGGGGCTCCTGATCTGGCGATGACCCAATTTTTAATCGAATCGCTAACGGTAGTCTTGTTTGTCCTGGCTTTTTATCATCTGCCGCAATTTGCGCAGTTGACTCCCCGGCGAGAACGTTTACGCGATGTGTTGATTGCGCTGATCACCGGTGGGTTGATGACAACCTTTGTCTTCGTTGCCAGTGGAATTCAGATTCATCCCTCGATTTCGCAATTCTTTGTCGAGAATTCGCTCCCTCTGGCGCACGGGCGAAATATCGTCAATGTAATCCTGGTTGACTTTCGCGGTCTGGATACCTTAGGGGAGATCACTGTCCTGGCAATTGCCGGAATTGGAGTCTTTGCCCTCTTAAAGTTGCGCCTGGATCAACGCACCCCGAAAGCGAGGAAAGAAGGAGAGAGGAGTGCCGGAGGAGGGGAAAGATGACTTCCCTGATTTTACGGACAATGGTGCGCTTATTATTGCCGTTGTTGTTAATGTTTTCGGTATTTCTCCTCTTGCGCGGACATAATGAACCGGGTGGAGGCTTTGTGGGAGGGTTGATGGCTGCCACCGGCTTTGCTCTGTTTTCGATTGCCTTTGGCTCGGAAACAGCCCGACGGATCCTGCGCATAGACCCAAACACCTTAATTGGCGTAGGGTTATTGCTTGCTCTATCGAGTGGTCTGATCACCCTGTGGCTTCAGCAACCCTTTCTAACCGGTGTGTGGGTCAAAGTTCCTTTGGGAACGCTGGGCAAATTGGAGCTGGGGACTCCGTTGTTTTTTGATCTTGGCGTTTACCTGACGGTGTGGGGAGTGACTTTAACGATCATTTTTGCCCTAGAGGAGGTAGGGTAGGATATGGAAATGGTTTTGCCCTTTGTCATTGGCAGTTTATACGCCATGGCAATCTATATGTTATTGCGGCGAAGTCTGGTGAAGCTCTTGATCGGTTTGGGGTTATTAAGTCACGCCAGTAACCTGTTGATTTTCACCGCAAGCGGTTTGACGCGCTTCACAGCTCCGGTGATTCCGATGACAACCAATCAGTTGCAACCACCTCATGCCGACCCCTTGCCTCAGGCTTTGATCCTGACGGCGATTGTGATTAGCTTTGGCGTGACGGCATTTGCTTTGGCGCTGGCGTATCGCGCCTATCGCAGTGTAAACACCGATGATTTAGATCAAATGAAATCGACCGACGCGTGATAGAGAGAATGATGAATCGCTACCTGATTCTCCCCATTGCCATCCCTTTATTGACCGCCGTACTCTGTTTGCTCTTCTTTCGCAAACCGAAAATGCAACGTTGGATTGGGGTGAGCGGTGCGGGCGTCTTGTTGGTTGTCTCGCTTTGGATGTTGAGGCTTGTCTGGGATCAGGGCATTCAGGCCGTCCAAATCGGAAACTGGCAAGCGCCTTTTGGCATTACCCTGGTTGCTGATCTCTTTAGCGCCGTGATGGTTGTCCTGGCTGGAGTGTTAGGGTTGGCGGTTGCGATTTACTCGTTAGATAGCATTGATCCTCAACGCCAGGCATTTGGATATTATCCGCTGATGCACTTTCTTCTGATGGGAGTATGCGGCGCGTTTCTGACCGGTGATCTGTTCAATTTATATGTCTGGTTTGAAGTGATGTTGATGTCCTCGTTTGTGTTGCTGGCTTTGGGGGGTGAGCGCGGGCAGATGGAAGGGGCAATCAAGTTTGTAACGTTAAACCTGATCTCTTCGGCAATCTTTCTGGCAGCTTTAGGCCTGCTTTATGGTCTGGCGGGGACACTCAATATGGCCGATCTGGCGCGTAAATTTGCCAGCACAGCGAGCGCTCCCTCGAACGCCATTGTAACTGCACTTTCGATGCTCTTTCTGGGTGCTTTTGGCATCAAAGCTGCGATCTTTCCCTTGTTTTTCTGGTTGCCAGCTTCCTATCATACCCCGCCGGTTGCGGTTACGGCTCTATTTTCCGGTTTATTGACCAAAGTTGGCGTTTATTCGTTAATCCGGGTTTTTACCTTGATCTTTATCCAGGATTTTGCTTATACCCACACCCTTTTGCTGGTGATCGCTGCCCTGACAATGATCACCGGGGTGCTTGGGGCGGTTGCCCAGAATGAGATGCGGCGCTTGTTGTCTTTCCACATTATCAGTCAGATTGGCTATCCCTTGATGGGGTTAGG
>DAOTZA010000070.1:0-22334 GCA_034434515.1 Anaerolineales bacterium
CGGGCGTTCGAGGATACAGTCGTAACACAGGACTAATCCTGTGCTACTTATTCACTATCGGATACAGCGTCTGCGGCATCAGCATCCCTGCGTTGGCGCTCGCAATCAGCGTCAATCTGGGCTTGGATGCAAGTCCCCACTTTGTTAAGCTGCGCAACGCAAAATGATTCATTGACATTCTCCATCTTTTTTGCTATGATGAAATCTCGCCTGGGGTGTAGTCGCCCAGAGCACGCCTTTTGAAGACCGGGACGGTGGGCGCTCCGGCAGGCGCAAAGCCCAGAATGGGCTTTTTTTAGCTGTGCACATATTGAAAATCTCCTCTAGATGTGCTATATTAATTGTAACCCTGGTGGTGCAATTTACGCGAAAAGCATTCCGAAAGGAGATGTAGACCTAGCGTAAGTCTACCCAGGGTTTTTTCATTTTCGGGTAGTAATGTAAGAAGTCAAAACGAACGGCTGTCCATTGTCAACTTTTTAAATACAATGGCCTGCCTTTAGATGATGTTTGATGCAAATTTCCATACAATTCCTGAAATCTGGAGCAGGTAATCCTTTTGCTATAAGATCATCCATGCCTTTTGTTTTCGGGTGTCTGGTCATCTAATGACGTTTTCGCTCAGTAGTGATTTTGGGCTGCCTATAATTCATCGAATCTCCTTCCGGTCAGTCCTTCGAGCCATTCTAGGGCGACTTCTTCCTCGTTGCGTCTTTAATAGGGGATTCCTTGAGAAGCGTAGTAGATTTTCTTGGCGATTTCAGAGAGCCAAGCAGCCGTGATGAAGCCATAGACTGCGAACATTGCCCTGACGGGCATTCGATGATTCGGACGCTTTATGTTATTTGCGTTTATTGGCGTTCATTTGTGGTCCTAGAAATAGGCGCAAGGGTGGCGTGCGCGCGCTATAGCTGGCGATTAACAACAAACGGGCAGTCTGCGCACTGCCCGTTTGTCGTTCAAAAGCTTGGTTTGATCAGTTCTTGCTCTTGATGTCGGAAATCTTGCCCTCGATCATCTTGGTCGATTCGCTTTTGACCGCGATGCGCTTCGGCTTGGCTTCCTCAGCTTTGGGCAGGTGCAGTTTCAACACACCGGCTTCATAGCTGGCTTCAATTTCATCCGCCTTGACCGTGCTGGGCAGGGTGATGCTGCGGCAGAAGCTGCCATAGCGTCGTTCGCGCAGATGATAGCGACCTTTCTTGCTCTCCTCTTCGGACTTGATCTCGCCCTTGATGGTCAGGGTATTGCCACTGTAGGTGATCTCCAGGTCGTCCGGATTCATGCCCGGCAGGGAGGCTTCAACTACATATTCATCGTCGTTCTCTACCACGTCCAGAGGCAGCTCCCAGTCGAAGCTGGTGTCCAGCTCCCAGCCAGCAAAAGCGGAGTCAAACAGACGATCCATCATGCTGCGAATGTTCATCAGTTCGCGGAAGGGATCCCGACGCATAATCTGGAACATATGCCACCTCCTTTGAGTGAGATTTTGTAAACTTTATTCTGCCCGTTAATTTAAGGAGTAAATGTAAGAAAAAAATTGGCGGAGCATATGCAAATTGTAAAAAATTGCCTATGGAATCCCTTCGAACAAGTCGTTCTCCAGATGATTGGAAGGAGAAGGAGGGTAGGCGCGCAGGTAGGCGTCGGAGCTGGCAAACAGGCGGTTGACCCAGCGGGCAATGGGATTAGATATCAGCGCCCCGTCCAACTGGCTTTCGTGACAGCGCGAGGCAAGCTGTTTCTTTTCGTACGCTGCGCCATACCGAATGCGCGCATGGATGGGAAAGTCGCCCTCTTCGACCAGGGCAACCAAGTCGATATCGCCGTTCTTCCCAAAGCGGCGCGGGTCTTTGCCAAACAGACGTAGTAGGTGGATGGCGGTTTTTAGGAAACCTTTGGGGATCAAATGAAAATAGAGCTTGGCCGGTTGATAGGGCGGCAACCCATCTTCAAAACGTTCCTCAGCCGCTAAATAAAAGGCTTCCACGGTGGCGCGGTGGATGGCAATGTGATCCGGGTGTTTGTAGCCGCCAATCGGGTCAAAGGTGATGAGCACCTGAGGTCGGATTTGGCGGATAAGATGGGCGATCTTCTCAGCTACCTGGCGTTGGGGCGCATTGATTAGGGCATTGGGATGTTGATTGTCTGCCGAACCCGGCATGCCCGAATCGCGATAGTCCAGGAAAAACAGTTCCTTGATTCCCAGGATGCCCACCGCGCAGCGTAATTCGCTTTCCCGCCGCGCTGCCACCGAGTCGAAGCCGTCCAGGCAGTTCTCTTCCATGCCGCCGGCTTCGCCGCGCGTAGCGCAGATCAGATAGGTGTGCACGCCGCGCTGGGCGTAATAGGCTAACGTGCCGCCCATGCCAAAAGTTTCGTCATCGGGATGCGCTAAAACAGCCAGCAGTCTTTTTTCGTTTGTAGCTTGAGTCATCGGATGCGGCTCCATTGGCGATTATCGGTGTGAGGGGTGCTGGCGGACACGCCGGGGGAAAGCGCGCCGCCATCGAGCTACCCCGGCGCTGAGAGCAATTGAATCTTAACCGCCGACTAATAGATTGGCAAGGATGGGTCTACCTCTCGCGCCCAGGCGTTGATGCCGCCTTTGAGATTTTTCACCTTGCGGAAACCGGCGCTCAATAGCACTTCCAGAGCCCGCGCCGAGCGTGTGCCGGCTTTGCAAAACAGGACAATCTCCTCGGCGCTATCCAGCTCGGAGAGGTGGGCGGCCAGTTGTCCAAGGGGGATCAACTGCGCGCCGGGGATCTGAGAGATCTCCAGCTCGTGCGGTTCGCGCACATCGATTAGACGCAGACGCTCTCCGCTTCTCAGCTTTTGGGCAAGTTCGGTAGCGCTAATGTCCCATTCTTTTCCGGCTGAACCTTCTTCATGGTCGTGGCCCGGCACGCCGCAGAAGGCTTCATAATCGATCAGGTGGGTGATTTCGGGATTGGGCGAACAAACTTTGCACTTTGGGTTCTTCTTGAGATTGACAAAGTCAAAGGACATATCCAGGGCATTGTAGAGCAACAAACGCCCAATCAACGGCTCGCCGATGCCAAGCACCAGCTTTAGAGCTTCGGTTGCCTGGATGGTGCCGATGGTGCCGGGCAGAACCCCCAACACACCCCCTTCGGCGCAGGAAGGCACCATGCCGGGCGGAGGCGGTTCGGGGAAGAGGCAGCGGTAACAAGGCCCGCGGCGCGCGTCAAAAACGCTGGCTTGCCCCTCGAAGCGAAAGATTGAGCCGTACACATTGGGTTTGCCCAACAACACACAAACATCGTTGCTCAGGTAGCGGGTGGGAAAGTTATCTGTGCCATCGATGATCACATCGTAATCGGCCGCAATGCGCATGGCGTTCTCAGAGGTGAACGGTTCATTATAGATTTCGACTTCGATGCCCGGATTGAGATCGAGCATGCGCCGCCGCGCCGATTCCACTTTGAGTTCTCCAACCGAAGCTGTGCCATGGATCACCTGGCGTTGCAAATTGGAAGCATCGACCACATCATAATCGACCAGGCCGATGTGGCCGACCCCGGCTGCTGCCAGGTACAGCGAGACCGGTGAACCCAAGCCGCCGGTGCCGATCACCAGGATCGAGGCGGCTTTCAGTTTGCGCTGTCCCTCTAAGCCAACTTCCGGGATCAGCAAATGACGGGAATAGCGTAAGATTTCTTCGTGGGATAGATTGGGGAGCATCTTTGGTTTCACCCTCCGGCAATGCTGGGAATGAGCAGGATGCGATCGTCCTCTTTCACAGGCGTGTGGGTTCCCTGCAAATCGTTGATGTTGTCTTCACCAATGAAGAGATTGACGAACGGACGCAGTTCCCCATCTTCGTTGAAGATATGGATGCGCAAAGCCGGGTATTGTTGCACCAGGCTGTCAAGCACTTGCCCGATGGTCTGACCGGAGACAGTCAGTTCGCTCTGTCCGTTCGTATAGGGACGCAAAGGAGTCGGAATGCGAATGGTTGCCATAGACCTTTCCTTACTAAATGATATTTTAACACCCTTGTCGTTCCACAACCGACTCACAAGGCGAAGCAGGGAAAATTTCAACCTTCCCAGCCTGCTGGAAGGGCTGTAAATAGGTTTCAACGCTTGCCTGGTTTTCGGCCTCGAGGATGAGAACCAGCGTATGGGCGCCATCCAGAACCGCATCGCCGTGGATGTGGATGCCAAACTGCTTTGCCTGGGTAGGGCTGAGATGTTGCAAAAGCATGGAGCCCATCTCAGGGTCTTTGGCCGGGCAGTGCTCAGCAGAATGTTGATGACGGACAAAATAGAGTGACATCGTAAACCTCCTGTTTAAGATGATGTGTTGTTTAAGGGGGAAATGGCTTGAAGAGCGGGTTAGCGCTTTGCGGCGGGATTGTCTCTGCGTCAATTTGCAGAGGAATTTCGTCAAAAGCTGAACGGTCTTCGCGCAGCATCCACACCCGATGCTGATCGGCAATCCCCTGCTTGACGGTTGTAATCAGATACGCAAAATAGGGCAATGCCCATTGCCGATCGAACTCAGAAGGGATGTTTGGCGAGTCGGGGTGTGAGTGGAAGACTCCCAAAACATCCAGGGCGGCCTGGGCGGCGCGTTGCTCAGCCCAGGCATAATCCTGAGGGGTAATCAAAAAGCGATTGTGGCGCGCCGCGGCTTCACGGGCGTTCGCAAGGGGCAGAATAGCCCGCACGCGCCGCAATTGCCCCTCGATCTCCCCGAAAAGGAATCCAGCTCCCTCATCCGGATAAGCCGATTCGAGGTGCTGGGATAGCTCTTCGAGCAATGTCGCCGGTAAGGAAAGCGTTGTCATTCGCTTGACCTCCGCAAACGATGGGTCGGAAAGGAGCAGTTTAGATTCCCCATAGAGCTTTGTCGCTCAGGTACTTGTAACCGGCGTCGGGGAAGATAGTCACCACCGTACCGCTTTCCAGTTGTTCGGCAACTTTGAGAGCCGCCGCTGCGGCAGCCCCGGCCGAGATGCCGACGAACAGGCCTTCTTCTTGTGCCAGGCGGCGCACCATCTGGTATGCCTCTTCGGTTTCCATCCAGATGGTTTGATCGATGGCCGACTCGTCAAAAATGCCCGGCCGGATAGCGGTCGGCATATGCTTTAAGCCCTCCAAGCCATGAAAGGGGCTGTGGGGCTGGACGGCAACCAGTTTTATGCCCGCGGAAACCTGGCGCAGATACCTTCCGGCGCCGATCAAGGTGCCGCTGGTGCCTAGCCCGGCCACCAGATGGGTGACGCAACCCCTGGTTTGTTGGAAGATTTCTGGGCCAGTGGTGCAGTAGTGCGCCTGCCAGTTGGCCGGGTTATCGTACTGGTTGGCGTAAAAGTACCGCTCGGGCTGTTGGGCAGCAAGCTGGCGCGCAATGCGGATGGCGCCGTCTGAGCCTTCAGCGGGATCGGAAAGGATCAGTTCTGCTCCCAATGCCTTGAGAATGGCGATGCGCTCTGGGCTGGCGTTGGCCGGCACGACCAGGGTCACCCCAATGCCCAGGGCTGCCCCGAAAGTGGCGTAAGCAATCCCCATATTGCCCGATGTTGAATCGAGCAGGCGCTTGTTTCCTTTCAGCTTGCCGTCAGCCAGGGCAGTCCGCAAGATGTTCAAGGCTGGCCGGTCTTTAATCGAGCCGCCTGGGTTAAACCACTCCGCTTTGGCGAGAACCTGTACGGTTGGAGGAAGATGAGTCGTCAGGCGGCGCAAGGGAATCAAGGGTGTATTGCCAACCAGCGTTTCCAGACCTCCCGCAGACCGCAGGGGCGGGAGGGCAATCTTTGCTTGAAAGAGGTTTTGTGAAATTTGCACATCCATTTTTCTACTCCTTTTCAGGTGTCCTTAAACAAAATCGCCAACAGAAAAACAAACAGGTGGTTGTCCTGTTTCCCGGGATTTCTCCTGCGGGGGTGGTAACCACCTGTTGGGTTCTGTCGGCGCGGAATGGAGTTAAATGCGCAGCCCTGCGGTGGTTACTTCCCCCGCCGGCTACACATGCAGTTCATTCGAAAAATGCGCGCCATCCTCTCTATTTCCGACAATATTTGTAGTAATTATATGAGATAATTGTGGCTTGTCAAGGGAATTGGGGGTTTTGCAGGGCTTTAGCCTTCAGCGCGCAGAATCGCCAGGGTTGCCAGGAGCGCCACCAGTTGCAACAACTCGACATCTTCCTGTTTAAACGGTTCCCCGCTGATGGTGTTGACGACCTCGATGGCGCCTAGGGTGCGCTCTCGATAAATCAGCGGCACACAAATCAACGAAACGGTCATAAAGCCGGTCATCTTATCCACGAGTGGAGAGAAGAGCGGCTCAGCCCTGGCATCCAGCACCAGTTTTGGGGTGCGGCTTGCTACCACCCAACTGGCAATTCCTTCGCCGGCTGGCAGGCGATAATTGGTGAGGGTTTTTTGAGCGGCACCAAGCACCAACACAAACACCAGCTCATTGGTTTCTTCATCCAGTAACATCAAAGAACCGTCTTTGGAATTAACCGCCTCCAGCGCCGTGCTCAGGATCAGATGGATCAGGTCATACGGATTGGATTGCGGGGTGATCATTTCGATTTTGCTTTGCAAGCGCACCAGCGAGCGCATTGCCTGGCGTAAACGGGTAAGCTCATCGCGCAATTCCTGGTTCTCTTGCTTCAAGCGGGTATATTGGCTGACCAGCTCACGCAGGGTGTCATTGGGCAGTGTCATCAACCCCTCCCTTCTGTTGGCCTGGTAGGCCTTGGGAAAAACACCTGTTGCCGCTGACGATCCACAGCAGCGCACCGTCCTTTCTGCTCGACCAACCCTCGTTACCGACGGTTCAAAAGTGACGCCAGGGTGCTCGTCGGCAATTGTTGAGTTACAGAAACGAGATTTGTTTTCTGATTTGTATTTTATCAAAAAAAATGGACTTAATCTGTCCTTGTGCTCAAAGAAACCTTAACAAATTAGCAAGGTTGCCTACAGGGGGCTCAGGGAATCAAAAACCGGCGGCGCAGAATGTTTCAGGTTGCGCCGCCAATTCGTTGCTGGTCGCTTGAGAGCTATTTACTCCGTCTGGCTGACCTGGCTCTCTGACGACTCTTCTGCTTCGGCGACTTCCTCTTCGATCACGGGTTGTTCCCCCTCGCGGTGGACAATCACCCGCACCGTTGGCGATAGATCAACGGTTAAGCGCACCGGCACTTCATACAGACCTAGGTTGCGAATCGGTTGGGTATCGATTGCCCGACGGTCAACTTCATACCCCGTTTTGGCCTTGATCGCTTCGGCGATCATCGCCGGGGTGATCGAGCCATAGAGCTTGCCGGTCTCGCCGGCTTTCGCCGCAAAGGTTAGCCGCAAGCCGTTAATTCTTTCCGCGATGCCGCTCAATTCCTGGTTCAGCGCCTGGCGGGCAAGTTCGGCTTTCTGGCGGATGTGTTCTGCCTGTTTAAGCGCCCCTGGTGTGGCTAAAACAGCTAATCCCTGCGGGATCAGGTAATTGCGGCCGTAGCCATCGGCAACTTTCTTGACATCCCCCGCTCTTCCCAATTTGTAAACATCTTTCAACAACAAAACTTTCATGTTCAAGCCCTTTCTACGTGCAGAGATCCGCTTCAAGCGGGCGCCGGCGAAGGGTACAACGCCAGAGCGGGGGGATTTTACCACAAATTGCAGAGATGGTATACTCATTAATCATGGAGAATTCGACTGCTGGCTTTCAAGAGGTTGAACACGCCGCCGACTGGGCGTTATGGGTCTGGGCGCCACAAATGAGCAGCTTGCTGGAGCAAGCTGCGCGGGGGATGCTGACCCTGGCGGGCGTTAAGGTGGCGGATGCGCCTGTCAAAGAGCGCGAGATTGAGATACCCTTTCTCGATCGAGAGCAATTACTGGTCAAGTTCCTGAGCGAAATCTTGTATTTTATCGAGCAGGAGAATCTCGCTTTCACCGAGGTTCACCTTGCTCTCGATCAAGACCGTCTCAAAGCTCGCTTGCGCGGTTATCCCATCCGTTCCCTCGAAAAAGCCATCAAGGCCGTGACCTACCATAATCTGGAAGTGCGCCAGACCGAGCGGGGGTATGAAGCGTACATCGTCTTTGATGTATAGGATGGCTCATTCCGCTACGGCGACCCATCGCTGCTCTCTGGCGCTACGCTCAATCGCCTCACAATACAACATTTCATTATGCCCGTCGACGAACGTGGGAAAATCCGGCGGCGCGGAGAAGTCTCCGGCTAAAAGATAGCGATAAAACTTGGCGCTCAGGTGCTTGAAGGTATCGGGAAAGCCTTCATTATGCCCGCCTGGATAAGAAGTTACCGCCCTGGCTTCAGGGCAAAGCAGCGCCGGGTCTTTCATCAAGACTTGATTGGGTTGCGTGCGATGACCGATCCATAGCTCGTTGGGGTGCTCTGAATCCCATGCTATTGAAGAGCGAGAAGCGTTGATCTCGAAGAACAGGCGATTTTTGCGCCCCGAGCACACCTGAGCGACCGTCAGCACCCCCACGACGCCGTTTTCAAAGTGCAACAGGATGCTGGCATAGTCTTCGGTGGTGATCGTTTGGTCAATGTAATCACTGGGCTGGAGAAGTTTGCCACTGTAGGTTTCCAGCGGTTTGGCGGGTTTCTTGCGCAGCGGGTGAACCGTTTTGAAATCGGCAAACACTTCCTTGACGCGTAAACCGCTGATATAGGTGACCATATCCAGCCAGTGCGATCCAATATCGCTCACGGCGCGTAAACTGCCGCCGAGCTCTGGCTGCAAGCGCCAGTTCCAATCGGTGGGGAAGAGCAGCCAGTCTTGCAGGTAAGACCCCTGAATGATGAAGACCTCCCCGATTTCGCCGCTCTGCACCATCTGCCGCGCTTGTTGGACAAGCGGATACATGCGCAGGTTGAAATTGATGGCGTTGACTCGTTTCAACTCCTTTGCCAGGGCAACCAACTCGGCGGATTCGGTAGAAGAGGTGGCTAAAGGTTTCTCGCAAACCACATGCTTGCCGGCCAGCAAGGCGGCTTTGGCATGCGGATAGTGAAGGTGATTCGGCGTGGCGAGGTGAACGGCATGAATTTCCGGGTCGGCAAGCATCTCTTCCACCGAGGCGTAGGGGCGAGGAATGCCCAATTCGGCCGCCTTCTGACGCGCCAGTTCGGGAGTGGCTTCAGCCAGACCCAAGACCCGCAAACCATTGCGGCGCAGCCCTTCAACGTGGGCGGGGCCGATAAAGCCGGTGCCGGCAATGCCAATGCCAAGGGTTTCTTTCGTGAGGGATGGATTCATGGCTCTCGCTCCGTTTTTAAGGAATTGAGGTAAAGATTTATCCCTGGCAAGACAAAGCCAAAGGGTAATCCAGCCAGGTTGCTGGAAAATTATAGCATAGTCGCCCCGCCTGGCTGCGTTTGCTACCACTGCCTTGCTCTTGTCTGCCTAACCCGAGGGGGTGTTATAATCTGGCTGAGCTCAGGTTAATCCAAGAGCTACGGTGTGGCCGGCCTTTAGCCTGGTGCTGATAAACTGCTTCACCGTGGAGACGAAAGCATAGAACGCTGCTCTCTAAGCCCTCGGCGGTGAGTTTTTGCAGTGCGTGGATGAGTGAAATAAGTTTAAAGGTGGTTTGTATGGAAGAGTCTTTTCGATGGGAGAAAGATTCGCTAGGTGAATTGCAGGTGCCGGCTCAAGCCTTCTATGGCATTCAAACGCAACGGGCGGTATTGAACTTCCCTATTAGCGGCCGCCGGCCCTACCGAGCGTTTATCTGGTCGATGGCATTGATCAAAGCCTGCGCGGCGCAGGTGAATCACGCCCTGGGCTTGCTCGATGAAGAACGCGCCGCAGCCATTCAACAAGCTGCCCAGGAGGTGATGGAGGGGAAATGGGACGACCAGTTTGTGGTTGATCCCTTTCAGGCCGGAGCCGGCACCAGTCACAATATGAACGTTAACGAAGTGATCGCCAATCGTGCTACCCAGATTCTCGGTGGTGGGCTGGGTGAATATCGCGTGCATCCCAACGATCACGTTAACATGGCTCAATCAACCAATGACACCATCCCAACCGCCATTCGGCTGGGTTGTCTGTGGCGATTGGAAGAGCTGTTGCAAGCCGTCACCTCGCTCACCACTGCGTTGCGAGATAAAGGGCGTGAATTCGATGATGTCTTGAAATCTGGGCGTACCCACCTTCAGGATGCTGTGCCCATCCGCCTGGGTCAGGAATTTGAGGCCTATGCCCGCGCCGTTGAGCGCGATCGAGAGCGCATCCAGCGCGCTACTCAAGGGCTTTACCGCCTGGGCATCGGCGGGACGGCCGTTGGCAGTGGTTTGAACGCTCATCCTCAATATCGTTTTCGCATGGTGGAATGTCTCAGCCGGCGCAGTGGTTGGAAGCTGACGGCCTCAGATAACCTGTTTGAATCGATGCAATCGATGGCCGATTTTGCCGAATTTTCGGCTGCGTTGCGTACCCTTGCCATTACCTTGACGCGCGTCGCCAATGACCTGCGCTTGCTGGCATCTGGACCAGCGACCGGCCTGGACGAAATTCGCTTACCGCCCGTGCAACCAGGTTCCAGTATTATGCCGGGCAAGATCAATCCGGTCATGGCAGAGATGCTCAATATGGTGATGTACTATGTGCAGGGATTGGATTACACCGTAGCCCTGGCAGCCCAAGCCGGGCAGTTGGAGCTCAACGTGATGATGCCGATCATCGCTCATTGTTTGTTCGAGATGATGCATTTGCTCATCACTTCTCTCGGTGCTTTTACGGAAAAGTGCGTATTGGGTATTCAAGCCAACCGCAACAAAGCAGCAACCTGGCTGGAAAAGAACGCCATACTGGTCACTGCCCTGAACCCACTCATCGGTTACACGGCGGCAGCCGCCCTTGCCAAAGAGGCGATGACAAACGATCTCTCGGTGCGTGAGTTAGCCTTAAGGAAAGCGCGCCAGGGGGAACTGCTCCATCGCGAGAGCGGCAAACCATTGAGCGAGCGGGAAATTGAAATGGCCTTGAAAGACCTGTGGCGGATGACCGAGGGGGGCATCTTTGAGGGCAGTGTAGGTGGAGGATAAGGCAATCGAAGGCTGCTGTCTGGTATAATTTTCAACTGTGGTGCGAAAGAAAAATCCGGAAGACTTAACCGAAGAAGAACTGCGCTGGCTGCTGGTGGAAAAGCGCCGCGCCGCCAGGCTAACGCGCTTACAATACTATCGGCGCAGTGGGCGCACGCTTACAATTCTGCCAGATGAAAGCGCCTTAACCATGCAACCCCTCCGCTCCAGCGTGGAGGAGATCAGCCTTGACGAGGAAGAAGCCTCGAAACCCAACACTCGCCGCCGCAAAGCCCTGGACGTTTTTCTGCTCTTGATCGAGATTGTCGCTGTGGCGGGGTTTCTTTTTGTGGTTTTTAACGGCTTAAGTCTGATCCGCGAACTGAATCGGGAAGTGGCCGCAGCCCTGGAGCAGCCCACCTTAACCCCAACGCCCCTGCTGATGGCTGTCGTCTTACCTTCAGGACATACGCCGCCCAACTCCATAGGCGGCGCTCGTCCGAACGATGCTGAGATTCCTGAGCACCTCCGCCCGATTGTGCAGTCGCTTGCCAGTTTGCCCCTCCCTACCCCCAGTCCTCAACAGGCGATTCGCATTCAAATTCCGGCTATTCGGGTTGATGCGCCGGTGGTCCAGGGGGATGGTTGGGAACAGCTTAAGAAGGGTGTCGGTCAGAGCCTCGGTACGCCCAACCCGGGCGAAACCGGCAACATTGTACTATCGGCTCACAACGACATCTTTGGCGAGATCTTTCGCGATCTTGACCAATTAAAACCAGGCGATCAGGTGATTCTATACACTAGCCAGCGGTCCTTTACCTATGTGGTGGTCAGCTCCAAAATCGTCGAACCAACGGCCGTTGAGGTGATGGCTCAAACCAGTGAACCGATTGTCACGCTCATCTCATGTTATCCTTATATGGTGGATAATCAACGCATCGTCGTCGTGGCGCGCTTGCAAAACGACGGCTGATACGATTTTAACCAGGAGTTTAGAATGAGTAAGAAAACCAAACGTTCGTCTCGAAGTTCTTCTGCTCGCCCCGGCGAATCAACCGCTGCAGTGAGCAGCGGTCAGATGCCTCCAAGCGTGTCGGTTAGCCCTCGCAGCAGCGAGAAAGCTTTTAATCCCGATTATTCGGATGTTATCAAAGACCTCAAGCGCATTGGTACATTGGCGGGGACGTTTTTCGTTATCATGATCATTTTGTCCTTCTTTCTGAAATAAGGGAAGCCAGCATAGCCCGGCAGGTGGTGCGCGCGTTCGTGCTAGTTTTATCTTCCTTCCTCTCCCCTCTGGGAGAGATACCGGGGGTGGGGGTTGCTCCCCTCGCCCGTCCTGGGAGAGGGGCTGGGGGTGAGGGTCTCTCCCTTCGCACTGGGAGGCAGTGTGGTGTGGCTGTTGAAATCCCTCATCCCCAACCCTTCTCCCTAAGGGAGAAGGGAGTCAACCTCTCCTCTGTCGTCCTGGGGGTGGGGGTTGCTCCCCTCGCCCGTCTTGGGAGAGGGGCTGGGGCTGAGGGCATTCCCCCCTCGCCCGCCCTTTGGGAGAGGGGCTGGGGGTGAGGGGTGTTCTCTAATCCCATCATGATGGAAGAAAGAGACTGTCCATCCCGTCCACGCTGGTCGACCCCGACCAAGTTTGCCGTCAGCCTGATGGCCCTTGCCCTGGGGGTTTACCTGCTGTTCCGCTTTAGCGCTGTCCTTCCGCCGCTTATCCTGGCGGTCATTGTAGCTTATATCCTTTCGCCGCTTGTCACCCGGTTGCAAGAAGCCCTGCACCTGCCGCGCGGGGCAGCCATCTTGATCGCGTATCTGCTTGTTTTGGGGGCGTTAGCTGTGTTGGGTTGGCTGATTATCCCTCCCTTTATAGAGCAATTGAGCGGGTTAGGAGGAGACATCCAACGGTTGGCGCTGAACATCGAAACATTTCTCGGTCGCCGCCTGGTCATCGGCGGCTGGCAGATCAAAGCTGAAACCCTGATCGAACCGCTCCGCCAGGCGTTACAAGCCCTGGTTGAACAGGTTATGGCAAATACCGTTAACCTCCTGGCAGGGATCTTATCGTCGTTTGTGTGGGTGATCTTTATCGCCGTGGTGGCATTTTACCTCATCAAAGATGGCCAAAAATTCACTCGCTGGCTGGAAAGCCTTGTGCCGCCCGTCTATCGGGAAGATGTTCAGTTTCTGAAGGAAGAAATCAACACCCTCTGGGGAGCATTTTTTCGCGGTCAATTGGCACTAGCCGGTGTGGTTACCCTGATTTTTGCCGTTGTCAGCTTTGGGCTGGGATTGCCGTTTCCACTGGCTATGGCGATTTTCGCCGGTTTAATGGAGTTTTTACCCAGCCTTGGACATGGCATCTGGTTATTTGTGGCTTCTTTGTTGGCCTTCTTTGTCGGTTCAACCTGGTTGCCTCTGCCCAACTGGATCTTCATGCTTTTGGTGATCGGTTTGCACCTGATCTTTGAACAATTCGACCTGAATTACCTCATCCCCAGAATCATCGGACGCAGCGTCCACCTGCCTCCGGTAGTGGTCATTTTGGGGATTGTGAGCGGTGCGCTGTTGGCAGGCGTTTTGGGAATCTTTCTGGCCGCTCCGACCATTGCCAGCCTGCGCGTGCTTGGCCGGTATATTTACGCCAACCTGTTTGATTTAGACCCCTTCCCGATAGCCAGCAGCTCCCCGTTGCCGCCGCCCAACCCACGCTGGTGGCAAACGGGGAAAGAACAACCTCAGCCTTCTGACTCATCCAAAGGACGAGAGCTGCCATGACTACCTTCCCGAACTCTGAATCCTCTAGATCGCCAAAATGGGGCGCAACGACCAAGCTAATTGTCGGGCTGTCCTTTGTAGCGATCCTGGCTTTGCTGGTCATCCAATTCCGACATCTGGTTGGCCCATTGATCCTGGCATTTATGCTTTCTTACCTGCTCTACCCGGTTGCCAACTGGCTGACAAAAACCATTAAGCTCCCCTGGCAAACGGCAGTTATGCTGATTTACGCAATCTTGTTTCTATTTATTGTGGCTCTGGTTACTTTATCTGGAATAGCTGTAGTGCAACAACTGCAAAGTCTCTTCAACTTTCTTCAAATCAGTCTAAAGGGCTTTCCCCACTTTCTAGAACAGCTTTCGCAACAAACCTTTGTCTTTGGGCCATTTCAGTTTAGCCTTGCCCAATATGACTTGCCCGCGCTTGCCAATCAGGCGTTGTCGATCGTGCAACCGCTCCTGGGACGGGCCGGCAGCCTGATCAGCAGCATCGCCGCTTCGGCAGCGACCACCTTCTTATGGGGGTTATTCGTCTTGATTGTGTCCTATTTCTTGCTCGCCGATGCCGGTAAGCGGGTGCGGCATGAATTCGTTCACATTGAGATTCCGGGCTATCAAGCAGATTTAGAGCGGTTTGGGGCAGAGATGCGCCGCATCTGGAACGATTTTTTCCGCGGTCAGTTGATTGTGATCTCGTTCGCCATTTTGGCTTACTTCATCTTGCTGACGATTCTAGGGGTGCGCTACGCCATTGGCATTGCTGTTTTGGCCGGCGTGGGGCGATTGGTGCCTTACATCGGTCCCTGGGCGTTATGGATCACCACTTTTCTAGTCACCTATTTTCAATCCGGCAATTACTTTGGCTTGCAACCCTTGCAATATTCCATTCTGGTCTTGGTGCTGGCTTTTCTGACCGATCAGGTTTTCGATAACATCGTTCAGCCGCGTTTTATGGGGGAGACTTTAGGCGTGCATCCGGCCGCTGTTTTGGTAGCGGCAATCATCTTTGCCAATTTGATTGGCTTGATTGGTTTGATTTTAGCTGCCCCGGTGGTCGCTACCTTGAAACTGATTGGCACGTATGTGCTGCGCAAGATGCTCGACCTGGAACCCTGGCCAAGCGTTCAGCAACCTCCGCCACTTCGCCCCGTTCATCCTTTTGTCGAGGGGTCAAAGAAAACGATGAAATTCTTGCAGCAACGCCTGTCACGGAGCAGGAAAGAAAAATGAATGTCAAACGGTGGGTTATAATCAAAACAAAAAGGAGGCTGCCATGACGGTCAAAACGATGGCTCTGAATCTCAGCACGCGCGGCAACGCCGATATTCACGACTTAACCGAGGCGGTGCAAAACCTCGTTTTGCAAAGCGGATTGTCAAATGGGATAGTCACCATCTTTTGCCCCTCCTCTACCAGCGCCGTGACGACGATCGAGTTTGAGAGCGGCTGTTTGAGCGATTTACGCCGTCTGTTTGACCAGATTGTCGATCCTCGGCAACCGTATGCTCACAATAGCCGGTGGGGTGATGGCAATGGCCATAGTCACGTGCGGGCGGCTTTATTGGGTCCATCTTTAACGGTGCCGTTTGTCAATCAACGCCTGACCCTTGGCACGTGGCAACAAATTATTTTTGTCGATTTTGACATTCATGCTCGCCGTCGCGAGTTAGTCGTCCAAATTGTTGGCGAATGAGCGCTTTTGCCGAGCGGGGCTACGCTACAGGACGACCTCCGTTTCCTTTTCGCGCATGGTGCAGAAGGCGGCAATGGCCACTTCGAGCATATCGAGGCTTGGCTCGCGGGTTGTTAGCCGTTGCAAGGCAAGATTGGGGGCAACCATCCAGCGCACCCAGAATCGATCGAGATGATTAGCCGTCCAGCGGATGTATTCATACGCAAGCCCAGCCAGCACAGGGATCAGCAAAATGCGGGTGATCAAACGGACAGGCAAATCCAACGGCCCCAGGAGAGAAAAAATCAAGACCGAGAGGACAACCAGGGTGAGCAGGAACGAGGTGCCACAACGAGGATGTTCTAGCGGAAAGCGGGCGACTTCCTGAGGGGTCAATTCGGCGCCGGCTTCGAAGGCGTTGATCGTTTTGTGTTCCGCTCCGTGATAGGCAAACACCCGCCCAATGTCGGGGATGCGCCCAACCGCAACGATGTACCCCACCAGGAATGTCAGGCGGAGCAACCCTTCAATCAGGTTTCCCTGCCAGGCGCTCAGGTTCAGGAAGCGCTCGCCCAACTGGCCGAAAAGCGCCGGGGCAAGGAAAAACAACCCGATGGCAATTGCCAGCGAAACCCCCAGGGTCAGATAAAGCGAGGCGCCTTCGAGCTTCTCATCCTCGCCGCTCTGGGTGTTTGCCGAAAGGGTGAGCGCCCGCATTCCCAGGCTCAGCGCATCCCAAAGGGAGATCACCCCGCGCAAGAAGGGGATTTTCATCCATTGACTGCGGTAGATCGGGCTGAGGGGTTCGGTGTGAATGATAATTTGTTGATTTGGCGCCCGCAGGGCGATGGCAACGGCGTTGCGCCCGCGCATCATCACCCCTTCGATCACCGCTTGACCACCGTAGGTGGGCATTTTCGATTTTTCCATTGGCTAACCTCTACCGGTAAATTTCTCGTTGATTGTACCAGAACCTGGACTGGCAATTGAACGCAAAATCCCATAACCAGCGCCGATGGTGCAGGGCACCTCTAGGCGGCCAGGTTGTAGAAGAAGTGGATCAGGGTTTCAATCCCTCGCCGCCAGGTAGGCAGATGTAGCCGTTCGTTTGGCGCGTGAAGGTTGTCATCCGGCAAACCAAAGCCGCTCAAAATGGTTGGCATACCCAGGAGCTGTTGTAATTGAGCGACCACCGGAATGCTGCCACCTTCACGCTTGAAGGCCGGCTTTTTTCCCCAGACTTGCTCCATTGCCTGGCTCAAGGCAATGACTTCCGGGCGGTCGGGCTCAATCATGGCGGGCGGGGAGCCAGCATGTTGAATCAACTCCCAGCGCACCGTGCGCGGGGCATGGGTTTGCAGGTAGTCTAAAAGTTGCAAATAGACATCGGCCGGGTCTTGATCCGGAACTAGGCGGCAGGAGATTTTCGCCATGGCATAGGCGGGCAAAACGGTTTTTGAACCTTCACCGATATAACCGGAATATAGTCCGTTCACTTCCAGAGTCGGGCGTGCCCCGACCCGTTCGGCAGGGGTGTACCCTTCCTCACCGAACAAAGCCGGCGCGCCCGTGACCTGCAAAAAATACGCCTCATCCAGGGGCAGGCGAGCTATCTCTGCCCGCTCCGCCTCACTCAGCGGGCGTACCCGGTTGTAAAAGCCTGGCAGGGTCACCCGTCCCTGTGCATCATGCATTGCGGCAATCAGCTCACATAGCACCTGAGCCGGGTTATGCACCACGCCACCGAACGTCCCGGAATGCAGATCGCTGGCTGCGCCAAAGACGCGCAATTCAAAATAAGCCAAGCCGCGCAGGGAAATCGTGATAGCTGGTACATGCGGGGCAAGGATGCCCGAATCGAGGTTCAGGGCAACATCGGCTTGCAGCCGTTCGCGGTTCTCGGAGATGAATTTCTGCAGGCTTGGTGATCCGATCTCTTCCTCGCCTTCCACCAGGAAGCGCAGATTGACATTGAGCCGGTCGGTTTTCAGGATGGATTCGATGGCTTTTAAGCCTGCCAGCAACTGACCTTTCATATCGGATGCACCGCGGCCGTACAAGTAATCTCCGTTCACGGTGGGTTCGAAGGGCGGACTTTGCCAGAGTTCCAGCGGATCAGGTGGCTGAACATCATAATGCCCATAGACCAGAAGGGTTGGGGCATGGGAGTCAGGACAACGGTATTCCCCGCAAACAACCGGATGGCGTTCCGTAGGGCAAATGGCTACCTGGCTCATCCCTAAGGCGCGCAGTTGCTCTGCCACCCAGGCCGCTGCAGCGTTCATTTGCGCCGCAAATTGCGGCTGCGTAGAGACAGAAGGGATTTTGATCAACGCTTTTAATTCTTCTAAGAATCGCTCCTGATGGTTTTGGGCGTAAGCCAGGGCTGCAGTACGGTTTCCAGACATCTTCACTCCTTTTCGGATTTTGCTCAGCGGCGCAAGGGACTTAAGGTTGAGGATAGCCATCAGAGAAGGCGCCTGGCATTGTTAAGGGCGCCGATTAAGCCCGATAGGCTACCCAATCCCATCCCTCTGAGCAGTGATTTCTTAGCATATTATACTACCTTGGCAGGACAGTTGCCTTCTCGCTCCATGGGGATTATAATCTGACTAGTCAGACTGGTTAGATAGTAGGTTGGCGATGAATCTCTGGCAGTCGCAAGAGGCAAAAAGCCGTTTCAGTGAGCTGGTCGAGCGCACGCTGCGCGACGGCGCGCAGATTGTCACCCGGCGAGGTAAGAAGGTGGTCGTGATGCTTTCTTACGAAGAGTACCGTCGTCTGATTGCCCGGCGGGCAAATCTGGCGCAATTCCTGCTTGAATCGCCGTTAGCTGGGTCGGAGCTCCCTCTCGAGCAGGATAAGAGCCTGCCGCGTTCGGTGGATTTGCAATGAGCTATCTATTAGACACCTGTGTCCTCTCCGAATTCACCCGTCGCCAGCCGCAAGAGCGGGTGGTGCGCTGGCTCTCTCAGGCGGATGAGGAGACGCTATTATCTCGTGCTGGTCACCCGCAATACAGCGGATTTTCACCCCTGCGGCGTGGCACTTTTCAATCCCTGGGAAACTTCATGACACCATTGCCTCAATTGTGCTTTCCATGACTTGTTTTGGAAGCACATCGAGTTTGCGATAATTTAATTGCCAGGATGCGTAATTACCTACCAAAGGCTCTATTTGACAGGACAGACCGTCCACGAAGTTTTCACCAATGCACGAATAGCGCTTCCATTCGTTACTTCGTGGTCAATTCGTGGACGGTTTCCTCAGCAAATTATCAACCCGACTTGTGATGGCAGGTTGTTACTTATAGGGACTGTCTGGCTGCGGAAAATGCATCTGAAAATAACGGCAACCAACTCACTCGACAGATAAAATATATGGCTATATAATATGTGCAACTAACATAGTCAGAAAGGAGCCCAAAATTGGGCATCAGAATCTCAATTGCCGAAGCCAAGAAGGATTTCTCTACGCTGCTCAAGCGCGCTCACCAGGAACTGGTAATCATTACCCGGCGGAACAAACCGGAGGCGGTAATCCTACCCTTTGCTGAGTACGAGCGCCTGCAGCGGATGATGGCCTATGCCAGTATGGTGCGTCTCTCCCACGAGCTGAAGGAGGTCGGCGTGAACGCCACAGACTTATATGAAGCTTCTCGAAGCGAGCTGGAGGGGCGTTCGTGATCATCGATGCCAGTGTCGTGCTGCGAGGGTTTTTCCCCGATGAAGAAGGGCAGGCGGCAGCACAAGCGATCCTTCATGCCTATGTCCAGCAGGAAATTGATCTTCAAGCTCCGACCCTGCTTCCGTATGAGTTCATCAACGCCATCCACCAGGCGGTAAAGCGCAAGCGCCTTGATGCGGCAAAGGGCAAGGAAATTCTGACTGCCTTTTTCGATTTAGGTATCCGCACGGTGGAGGTCTCGTGGCAACGGGTTTTCGAACTTGCCACCACTTACGATCGGTCAGCCTACGACGGGGCTTATCTGGCGTTGGCAGAGGCAACGGGGAGCAAGCTGGTGACGGGTGATCGTCATCTGTATAATGCCGTCAGGGATCATTTGCCCTGGGTGCTTTGGATCGGGGATTATTCCCCCATATAGGCAACTCCTGGATTACCATCGCGATCACGGAGAAACAAGCTCTGTGTCATTCACCGCAGAGATCATCAAGGAACTGTCAAGGAATCATTTGCGTATCGCTATGCAAACCACCTTTCCCTCACCCACCCCATGATGACTTCTCCTCCACGCGTAGTTTTTGTCGGCCTCCTCCAACGCGAGTTCATCCTCTTGCCGGATGGACAGTCGTTCGAGGATCTGATCGGGGGGAATGCGTTGTATTCGGCGGTCGGGTGGCGTCTCTGGCAACCCGATCAGGTCGCCGGCCTCGTTGCCAGAGTAAGCGAAGATTATCCTGCCCAATGGCTGGATGAACTGGTACAAAAGGGGTTCGATATCCGGGGTGTGCGGGTCGAAAAACATCCCTTCGATGGGCGTGCTTTTTACGCTTATCAAGACTTGCAAACTTTCAGCCGCGAAGAAGTTGTCTTGCATTATGCCCGCCACCGTCTGCCCTTCCCAAAGGCGCTGATGGGCTATCAGCCTCCTCCCCCTTATCCGGATAGCCGTACCCAAAGCCAGCCGATTTCATTGCGCTCAACTGATCTCCCGAAGGGATATCTGGATGCCACGGCTGCCCATGTCGCTCCGGTGGACTATCTTACCCACAATCTGCTGCCCTCCCTGCTGCGCCAGGGACTGGTCACCAAGATCACCCTTGCTCCCTCCCCTGGATATATGCTGCCGACCTTTTTGACAGATATGGCGCAAATCCTGCGCGGCCTGACCGCTTTTTTACCCACCGAAGATGACCTGCGCAATTTATTCAAAGAACGCACAAAAGATCTGCGGGAGATGATGGAAGCCCTGGGGGAATTTGTGGAAATCATCGTGGTGCGAAAAAGTGATCTGAGTCAGTGGGTGTATGATGCTCGTAGCCAAAACTGCTGGTTTATTCCGCCGTACCCGGCGCGCACGATCAGCCTGCATGGGACGGGGGATGTTTTCTGTGGGGGATTTTTAGCCGGCTTCTGCGAAACCTACGATCCTGTGGAGGCTGCTTTGTATGGCAATGTCGCCGCCTCGATCGCCTCGGAGGGCATTGGTCCATTTTACGCCCTAGATTGTGAGCCGCGCTTACCGCGCGCCCGCCTCGAATCCTTGCGCCAGGCGGTGCGAAAAGTATGAACTGGACACCCTCCCCCCATCTGCTGGAACGGATTTTGAACTTTGCGCTTCAAATTCAACGCATTGCAGCGCCAACGTTTCACGAGGGAGAGCGGGCGCGCTTTGTTCTGGAACGTTTCCAAAACGAGAACGTCACTGCAGTTTTTAGCGATTCTGTTGGCAATGTGTATGCCCGCCGTCAGGGACAGCGGAAGGGATTTCCCGTAATCATCACCGCCCATCTGGATACGGTCTTTCAGGCACAACACAATCAGCCCGCGGTATGGAAGGGAGACTGCATATCTGGGCCTGGCATTGGCGATAATGCCTTAGGGATTGCTGCTCTCTTTGGGATACTGTGGGCGTTGGAAGAAGTTCCTATATCGCTCTCAGCGGACCTCTGGCTGGTGGCAACGGTTGGCGAAGAGGGGTTGGGCAATTTACGCGGCATGCGCGCCGTGGTCGATCGGTTCGGTAACCGTGTCTTAGCCTATCTGGTGCTGGAGGGGATGGCGTTAGGCCAGGTGTACCATCGCGGTTTGGGCGTGCGGCGCTATCGCCTGAAAGTCGAGACGGCTGGCGGGCATTCCTGGGTAAATTTTGGCCGCCCATCGGCCATCCATCACTTAGCCAGATTGATTGCTGCCCTCGATTCGATTTCTATCCCCCGCTCGCCGCGCACCAGCTTGAATGTGGGCGTAATCTCAGGGGGAATTTCGGTGAACACCATTGCCCCGCTCGCCACAGCCGAACTGGACTTGCGTTCGGAAGACCCGGCTTGTCTCGTCCAGCTCACGCAACAGCTCCTACAGCTTGTGCAGAAAAGCCGGTCAGAGGGGGTACAGGTCAGCGCCGAATTAATCGGGGAACGCCCAGCCGGACACCTTGCGGAGGATCACCCACTGGTCAAACTCGCCCTGGAATGTCTCCATGAAGTTGGCATCAAGCCTATTCTAAACATCGGTTCGACCGATGCCAATATCCCGCTCAGCCTCGGCTATCCGGCGATTGGGATCGGATTGACCTACGGAGAGGGCGCCCATACCGTCAGGGAGAGCATCTCTACCCCTCCGCTACGCCAGGGGATGATGCAGTTGATGTGCTTGCTCGATAAGCTCCAGACCTGGACTTGATAACCCCGACCTGATTTATGGTAAAATCTCAACCAAACGAAAACTTGCCATCGCCGCAATCTGGAAAACAAAGTACAAAGGGCGAGCAAAAAGCGCGCTTCAGCCATAGGGCAGGGAGCTTATCAAGACACCCCTTCGACTTCTTTTCTAGATACTTGGGTGGTAAACAAATAAGAGCAATTTCTAAAAGCTACTACCTGAAGGAATAGGTCAATGAAAAGGTTTACGCTTATCTTTTCTCTGCTGATATTGTTCTTTGGAATTGGCTATCTGCCTCGTTCGGTGCAGGCGCAGATGGAAAACCCTCCCCACGCCAGGCCAACCCGCCCAGCCCCTACCCCGACCCAACCGCCCGATGAAATGCAACCTCAAATTATCGGCGGCAACCCTGCAGATGATGGAGAATACCCCTGGCAGGTTGCGCTGGTTGGTTCGACTTATGCCAATCCTTATGATGGGCAATTTTGCGGCGGCTCGATC
>DAOTZA010000071.1:0-6805 GCA_034434515.1 Anaerolineales bacterium
CCGCTGCTTTCGCCCCACTTTGACCCTGAATTCACCTTCCTGGTCAAGGTTTCTTCCCACTTTTTAAGGTGCCACCCGTTTTTGCGTACCCCCCTCCCGATTCCTGCCATTTTTGCCCATTTTTTCAGGGGGGGTGCGCTAAACCGTTTTACATTTTGCATTATACCCAACTTTTTCCATCTGGCAAGGGTTTTTTGTAAAGAATCCGCGAATGAACACGAATGGACGCAAAGCATAACGGATGGATTGGCTTTGCTTTTCTCTGTGTTATTTCGCGTTGATTGGCGTTCATTCGCGGATTCATTCGCGGTTTTAGAGGTAGGCACAAGCAAAGGGGCAACCTAGCTTCCGCACGCCATACTGCGCATCCGCGGTTCGCTGGCTGCGCAGTAAACTTCCCTCAGCAGCTATGCGGCTGGTTCGACCACCTGGGTATAGACCTCGAATTTCGGTGGTTGTTCCATATGCTTCTTTACCGCACACAGTTCGGCTGCCCGCACTAGCGAATCGCGATATTTGTCGGGGAAGCTGGGCGGCACCTGGATTTCGAGATCGATCTTGCCAACCATTCCGGTCATAGGGTTGGTATGCATGCGTTGTACGATGCGAATGCCCTCTGTCGGCAAGCCGCGCTGCTGACAGAAGCCCAAGACGTAAATCCCGGCGCAGGTGCCGATCGAAGCCAGAAAGGTGGCAAAGGGGGTCGGCGCGGTGGCAGCCGGCGGCTGGTCGGTCTTGACGGTGAAGGTGCCAAAATGGGCGTCCACTCTGGCGCCCCCTGGGAAGTCAATGATCATTTCCATCAGAAAATACCTCCTGCGTGAAAATCTTCGTTGAGGGTGGTGAGCTTTTTCTCACCACTTCTATTGGATGCAAACGGCCCAAATTGGTTACAGGAAATTCATTGTCCCTTAACCCTATAAGCCAGCCTTCTCATTTGGGGATGGTTACTCACGCAATACCTTATAGCGGGTGTTTGGGATGGTCGCTGTAATTCTTGACATGCTGCGCATGCACCCAAAAACCTATTCTTGAATTGACCGCCATCGATGCCTATGTAAATTCGTAATTACCGACTAAAGGCTCTATTTGGCAGGTCAAACCGTCCACGAAGGCGCCAACATCACAAATCCGTAATTCTCAACCTGACAAACGATTATTTTTTCATAGCATTGTCTCTCCCAATTCGATGAATAGGCTTAATGTCCTTGCCAGGGAAAACACGGCGATATTCAAGTTTTCGTCTTCCAAAATTGAATAACAACCCCACAGGCACACCGCTGGCTTTCAGGTAGTTGATTACTTGCGCCAGTTCGTCATTGGTGAGTTGATGACTGAATGCTTTGATTTCTACCACAACTTGCTGGTTTGGAAACAAGTCCAGGTAAAAGGTCGCTATCCGCTCCACCTTCGTAATCCACGAATACCTCATACTGACGGTTTGGTTCGATTCCTGCTTGAATGAGTTTAAGTTCGAGCGCTTTTTCGTAAACTTCTTCTTTGAATCCATATCCAAGCTCATTATGGACCTGCATTGCCATCCCAATGATTTTGTAAGTCAGGTCATTTCCTGTGATATCTACTACAAGCGGCATAGGGTTTCCTCACTATAAATATTCTAATTCAAACCGTACATGAATACACCCACGAATATCATGAACGCCTTCCCATTTGCGCCCCTATTCGTGGACGGTCACCCTCACCAACCCGCGCAGCAAGCGGGGCAAACCGTCCATGAATGCAACCACGAATGCACGAATTCGCCAACGCGCGCCCCCTTCGTGTATTTGCGCCCCTATTCGTGGACGGTTTTCTCAGTAAATTATCAACGCAACTTGTAATGGTAGGTTGTTACCAATAAATGGATATTATTGAGGACGATCAAGATGAAATACGAACGAGTCCAAATTCTCCTTGAGCTTGGGCAACGGCGGGCAATCGCTCAACTTGTCAAACAGCAGCAGCGCAATCTCTCTGATATGACCCGCTTTTTATTAAACTTTGCTTTACGGGAATTGCGCCGACGGCAAATTCAGCAAGCTGCCAATCTCTTAGCTGAAGACTACCAGACCAACCCTGAATTAACTGCCTTTACGGTTTTGGATGCAGAAGAAAAGGGCGCGTTGGAGCGTTCAATCGCCTAGACTCTCTTTGACCGCCGAGGGCGAAGGGCTTGCCTCTGCCCGTCCAAAGAAAGCCCAATAGAGATAGATCGAGAGGCAATAGAGCACAATGGTGCCAATGAACGGCGGGGCAAAGCCATAGCGCACCTGCAGCCAGCCGCTGATGGTTGGGCTAAACGCCCAGCCAAAGTTCCACGACATGCTCACCAGGCTGGAAACGGTCGCCCGCGCCGAAGGTTCAACGCGCTCCATCACAAAAGCCTGATAGACCGGGCTGCTCATGTTCATCAAGGCTAAGCGGATGTAATAGGCAAAAGCGCTCATCCAAAACTGCGGTGCAAAGCCCATCAGGATCAAGAAGGGGATCGAAAGGGCTTGCGAGCCAATGACCAGATTCATCTTACCCCAGCGGTCTGCCAGGGGCGGCGCCAGCAATAACCCTACTCCCATCCACAAGGAGCCCCAAGCAAACAACGCCCCGATCACCGGATCGCTCTGGTGATAAACCTGACGATAGAAGACATTCATAAAGGGCATAATCAAGCCCGCTCCGATCGAGGTGACAAACATCGGGGCAATCAAGCGTCCCAACAAAGCCGGTTGCTGGCGAAAGGATGCAAAGGGGGCAAAAAGGGTGCGCTCAACGCGCACCGCAGTAGTGGCTTTGATTGCCACTAAGGGAAACAAAGAGAACAATAACACACTGCCAATGATCAGGAGAGCTGCTCCGTAGGCTGTGGGGCTGGTCGCCTCGCTGTGCAAGGAGATTGCCAGCCAGCCCGGCAGATAACCGCCAATCCAATTGCCCACCGAGGCCATCGTCATCTGTAATCCCGAACTGATGCTGAATAGATAGGTGCGTTCTTCGGCGGAGGAGTTTTCCATCAGGAAAGGCGCTACCGTCACGGCGGCCAGGCTTTGACCCAGCCCGGAAAGGGCGCTCATGGCAAGGAACACAGGCGCGCTCGGCAAAGCCACCATCCAGAGGATTGCCAGCGCCTCCAAAAAGGTAGCAACCAACAGCGAGCGTTTTCTGCCCAGCCAATCGGCGGTATAGCCCATCGGCAAAGCGACCAGCAACGCCACCAGACTGCTAACCGTCACCAGATTGCCCAGGAGAGCTTCATCGTAGCCTAAACTCAAGACAAAGAAGTTGAACAGCAGGCGAAACACACCCATCGCCGCGCCACTGATGACGATATGAAGCAAGAAAAAGCGTGCATTGGGTTGAAAGGCGCTCACTTTGCCGCGATAATCGCTTACCGCGCGTTGCACGTTGACCGCTAACGAAGCGCACATGAAGGCTCAGGCTCCTTTGGAAGGTTGTTCAGCTTGCAGGAATTGTTCAAAAGCCTGACAGAGTTGATCCAGGTACCCTTTGCGTGGCGCATACAGGCGCGTCTCTCCCTTGATGGAGATTTGCACCAGACCTGCCAGGCGCAGCTCGGCAAGGTGATGGGTGACGGTGGGAGCGCGCAGACGCAGCTTGCGCGCCAGTTGAGAGGGGGTGTGTGGCTCTTCCTCCAGGTAGCGCAGGATGCGCAACCGCGTCGGATCGGAAAGGGCTTTCAAAGCTTTCATCAAGCCCTCTGGCACGGCTTCGCCCGGGATCAGGGAGTCGCCAGACGGCCGACCTCCGAACAGGATCATCAGCGTGTGCTGATCCACTTCGAGGTAGAGCAGCAAGGGGGTAGACCAATAGGCCGGCGCCAGGATCAGATGGGGCTTGAAGAAGGAACGTTCGAATTCCACCCCTTGGGAAAGCTCGACAATTAACTGCTCCAGCGGCAATGTTTCCGCCAATGCCTGGGCTCTTTGCAGGGCAAGGCGCAAGGGGGCTTCAATGCGTCGTTCTTCTTCAGCAAAGAAGACCTGGTGGTAGGCTTGCAGGGCTGCTAAATAGCGTTCGCCGAATTCCTCCGCTCTTGCCCACCAGTGCAGCAAGCTTTTGATTTGCCCAGAGGAGGGCGTATGCCCCTTGGCTTTGTCAATTGCCCGCACCGCCTCGACATCGGCTTCAGCGTAGGCACGGCGAGCTTGCACCTCCCGCAGGCGGTCTCGGAGTTCAGACGGCACTTCGGCCGAGAAGGATAGGGCAGCCAGGCGTTCGGCCGCCGGGAGCTGGCGCAAGGTGAAGATCGCCGTCGCCGCGTCCTTGGGCTGCGGGAGGGTATAGACCCAATGGAGCGGAATCCAAAAGAAGCTGTAGATTTCTTCCAGAAACTTGCGCTCGTTTTGGGGCAAGCGCGAACGCACCCCGGCTGCCCAGGAAGGGCGCAAGCCCACACTGCCAGGGTCATGTAGGATTTTCAAACTGATAAAGAGATCATAAGCCGTGGCGAAATCCCAGCGCAGGTTTGGTTGCGTTGAGGTTGAGCTCTCTGTCATGGGTTCTCCTGATTCAAATCCGGCAGGGTGGTGTTCGATGGCTCACCAATCAAATCTTTGAACAATTGAGCCAGGCGCGGCAACCACGGGCGGCTTTTGAGAGGTGCCGGCGAAACCAGTGGTTCATGCGGCGCAGGGTAGGGTTCGGAATTGCGCGCAGCAAAGGAGGTGGAAAGAGAGATGCGCTCTGGCTGCTCAGCGGCTGAGTTTTGCTTACCCAACATAACGGCCTCCATCCTTCGATTCCAATCAGCGGCTTGCAGGTCGAGGTTTCAGGGCTGCAAAGGCAAGGATGTTACTTCAACCTTCTTAGATATTCGTCTATGTTAGATAAATATCTAATTAGATAATAGTCTAATTTTCTGGTTTTGTCAAGAGGGAATTACCTTCGCCGTGTAGGACTGAATTTGGGAGTAAAGGACTATCTGCATCCCTCATCCCCGGCCCTCAACCTCCCCTCCCCGCCCTGGCAGAGGGGCCGGGGGCATTCCCCCCTCTCCCGCCCTGGGAGAGGGGTTGGGGGTGAGGGTCTTCCCCCCTCTACCGCCTTGGGAGAGGGGCCGGGGGTGAGGGCATTCTCCCCTCACCCGCCTTGGGAGAGGGGCCGGGGGTGAGGGCATTCTCCCCTCGCCCGCCCTGGGAGAGGGGCCGGGGGTGAGGGTCTTCCCCCCTCTCCCGCCCTGGCAGAGGGGCCGGGGGTGAGGGTCTCTCCCCTCGCCCGCCCTGTGGGAGAGGGGCCAGGGGTGAGGGCATTCTCCCCTCTCCCGCCCGGGGAGAGGGGCCGGGGGTGAGGGCATTCTGCCGCATTAAAAAGCCTGGCAAGACAGGAACTCATCCCCTCAGGGTGTCAACCATTCGACAGACGCCAAACCCTGCACCGCTTCGAATTCCGGATCGCCGGTCAGGATGACTGCCGATTCGCGGATCGCCAGCGCGGCGACAAACGCATCGGCATACGAAATGGCATGATTGGCTTTGATATGGGCAGCATCGAAGATCAAAGCCCGATCCGGCAGGATTTCTTCCAGCGGCAGGGATTCAAGCAGAGCAAGTGCGCGCTGAGCATTGATCAGTCCTCGGTGACGTTCGATGATATACAAAATTTCACCCAAATTCAGGCTACAAAGCAAGGCACGCGCTCGCCCCTCTTGCGCCTCGGTAAGCACTTTGACAACCCTGGTCTGGCCACTCTCGCCGTTGAGGTAGGCAAGTAGAGCGAAACTATCCAACACGAAAGTTGGTTTCGTCATGCTCACGTTCCCGTCGATGTTCTTCGACCATTGCCTGCGCCAGGGAATCATCGCCGCGCAACACGCCTGCACCTGCCCGAATGGGATCGGGTACCACCGGCACGATCGACAATACCCCGCCGTAATCGACCACGCGGACTTCTTTGCCGGGTTTCAAACCATATTTTTTGCGCAGCGCAGCCGGAATGACGATCCAGCCCTTTCGTGAAAGGCGCACATTCATAATTAGACTCCTGTTGTTATACTTTTATTATTTAGAGTATAACATATTTCCCCTGAACACAGGGTGCTGAATCATCTGCCACCCTTTTATATTTTCCTACAATGAATACCCCCCTAGAAACATCCCCCATTGGCGAAGGATTGCTTACACGTGTTCAAGAAAACTTGCAAAGGCGGTCAATTCCATTTGCAGATGTTCCCATGCTTCATCGGCAAATTTGATCAACCGTTCGATGTTCTCTGGACCAAATTTGTGAGCGTATACATTGCGATCAACATGATGAAAGCGGCGCAACTCAGCCATTCGCGCGCCAGTTTGAATTTGAAATCACCGCCGGGCGAATTCCTGGCCTCTACTCTGTCATTTGCTGCAGCAGAAGTTCATGCTCTTTTTCACTGCGCGGTAAATCATCGTCGATCCTTCTTGCAATCTGGACAAAGATGTGCTCACGCCGGAATAGAAACTATATGGTTTAGCGCCCGTCTGATCATTTCATTTGGCTCATTCTTCCAAAGAGCTCTTTCCGCCTGATGCCAACCCCACACAGCCCTTGTTGTGTTATCCCTCATCCCCGGCCCTCAACCTCCCCTCTCCTGCCTTGGGAGAGGGGTTGGGGGTGAGGGCAATCTCCCCTCGCCCGCCTTGGGAGAGGGGCTGGGGGTGAGGGCATTCCCCCCTCTCCCTCCCTGGGTTCAGGGGCGGACAGATCGGGGGATAAGGGACAATTCCTCTTGAAAAATTAGCAAAAAGTGGCATGATATTCCCACTCAAAAACATTTTCATCCCAAAAGGAAGGAGAACATCATGCCACCAAAACAAGT
>DAOTZA010000072.1:0-2708 GCA_034434515.1 Anaerolineales bacterium
GGCCTGCCGGTAGCCATTCACACTTGGCCATTTTTGCTCCTTTTGGCAGCCCGCTGGTTGATAAAAAGACAAAAAGAGCGCCTGGGTGACCTGCCAGGGGATGAACGCCAATTGACCCTTCCTGAGGAGGTGAAAAGAGCCGATTAGAACCAGAAAAACAAGTCTATGAACCTTTTCCCCTGATAAGGTTTCTTTCGTTGCCAAAAGGGGGGATGCATTCGTCTTGTGGTCAGGTATAAGGAGGCTGATCCGGTCAAACACCCTTTACAACAACTCAATCCAAAACAGGAAATACGACTTCAAGAACTTTTTGAGAAAAATACTATGAAACGCTCGCTATTTGTTTTCTCTATGATTTTGATCTTTTCTATGCTGGCTGTTTCTCTCCTATCACCGCTAGGGGGACAGGTTCAAGCCCAAGGGGATGAACCTCCTCGCCCAACGCGGGAACGGGTGAAACTGGACAAAGTTGATCTCTCGGAGGTGGAAGCCCATTATGGTCGTCTGGCAGACCGCAAGGGCAAAATCGGAGTGGTTGTTGAATTTGAAACGGAACCTGCGGCGCTTGTCTATGCGCGCAGCCAGGGGCGCTTACAGAGCGAGATGACCAGTCTGACCCAAAATCAACTTGCTCAAATCGAAGAAGAGCAAGAAACTTTTCAGCGCGCCCTTCGTCAAAAAGGCATTCAAGCCCAGGAGCTTTTCCGCACCCAGAAAGTTTTCAACGGCATCTGGTTACGTCTGGAAGCCAAAGACGTCCCCAAATTACGCACCTTACCAGGCGTAAAAGCCATTCACCCGATCATCCCGAAAACCATCGAACATACCACCAGTGTCCCGTTAATCCGTGCGCCGCAGGTTTGGGGAGGTTTAACCAATTATCAGGGTGATAATATCAAAATCGGCATCATCGACACGGGCATCGACTACATCCATACCAACTTCGGTGGGCCGGGCACGGGTTACGGCAGTCAAGATTTTACCCGCATCACCGAATCCGGCAACCTGTTCCCGACGACAAAAGTTGTCGGTGGTTACGACTTTGTGGGTGATGATTACGACGCCAATAGCAATCCCATCCCCCAACCCGACCCGGATCCGATGGACTGCAACGGCCACGGCAGCCATGTCGCCGGAACGGCGGCGGGCTTTGGCGTGCTGACCGATGGCAGCACCTATCAGGAAAGCGGTGCAGATACCTACGCCAACCTCAAGAACCTGACCCAGGCGCAATACATTGCCAAGTTTCGCATCGCTCCCGGCGTGGCGCCCAAAGCAAAACTGTATGCTCTACGCGTCTTTGGTTGTTCCGGCTCGACAGATGTAACCGAGCAAGCCATCGAATGGGCGATGGATCCCAATGGGGATGGCAATTTGAGCGATCATCTGGATGTGATTAATCTGTCACTGGGTTCCAGCTTTGGGTCAGAATACGATACGACTGCGATCGCAGCCAACAACGCTGCCTTGGCGGGAATGATTGTTGTTGCCTCGGCTGGCAATAGTGGCGATGTCTTTTACATCCATGGTTCTCCCGCAGTTGCTCGCTATGCCATCAGCGTGGCGGCAAGTCTGGATCAAGGCGCCGTGGTAAGCGCCTTTGAAGTCACCGACTCTTTATCGCCACTATATGGGCAACACCCAGCCGTTGAAGCCAGCTTTGGTCCTCAGACATTCGATGTCACTGCGCCGCTGACAACTACCGTACCTGCCAACGGTTGTAATGCTATTACCAACAATATAAGTGGAAAAATTGCTCTAATCGATCGGGGCGCTTGCCCCTTTGTGACCAAGGTGAAAAACGCCCAAACTGCCGGGGCAGTGGGCGTCCTGATAGCCAATAATGTGGCCGGCTTCCCCTTCGCCATGGCTGGCACCGATGCAACGATTACCATTCCATCGATGATGACCACGCTGGCGGTTGGAAATGACCTGAAAGCAAATCTCCCTTTGACGGTGCGATTGACCTCGGCTTACCGCGATCAGTTCACCACCATTGACAACTCCTTGAGAGACACCATTGCCTCTTTTAGCTCACGCGGACCAGGGCGATTTGGTACCTCCCTTAAGCCTGATTTGACTGCTCCCGGTGAAACGATCTACTCTACCGACGCTTTGAGTGGCAATAAAGGGGTCAGTTACAATGGCACCTCGATGGCCGCGCCGCATGTGACTGGCGCGATGGCGCTGCTCAGACAGAAATATCCTACCTGGAGCGTAGCCGACTTGAAAGCGCTGGTGATGAATACCGCCAGCAACGATCTTTATGTGGGCTTGAATCAGTCGGGTAACCCGCATACACCGACCCGGGTTGGAGCAGGGCGCCTGGATGTTGAAAAGGCGGCTCAGTCCCCCGTGATTGCTTATGCCAGCGACGACCCAGGCATGGTCAGCCTGTCCTTTGGCGAAGTGCCGGTGGTAGAGACTGGCAGTGCGGTTGATCAAACAATGACCAAGAGCATCACCCTGAAAAACACCTCCGGGTCTCCGGTTTCCTACAACGTTAGCTTTGTCTCGCGGTATCAGACAAATCCGGGCTTAACCTTCGCCTTGTTAGACGCCTCCAACAACCCTCTCTCGAATCCGGTCGCCATTCCGGCAAGTGGCACCCAGACGATCAAGGTTCAGGTGAGTATCAATAGCGTTGCTTTGACACGTGCTCTGGATCCAAACATCACAACCGGTACGCGACAGCGCTTTAGCGAAGG
>DAOTZA010000073.1:0-19470 GCA_034434515.1 Anaerolineales bacterium
GTTTCAAAACTCCAATCCACTGGAAGCGGCAGGAGATTGACCATCATCCTTACAAACGGTGGCTAGTACTCTGGCGAAAGGACTGAGCAGATGAGGAAAGGTTCGAAAACAAGCAAATTCGGTACCACCGCTCGGATCAGCCACGACTCCTCTCCGTACTACAGTTCCAGGCTCTACGCAGAGTTATCGGAAGAGAATGACACCTCTCCCATCCCGGAGAACAGCTTCCCATCCGAGTATGAAAACACGATCATCCTGGGAACTTCCGAAAACATGAAAGAAATCCCGGATCATTCTGTCCACCTGATGATTACTTCACCGCCCTATAACGCAACCAAAGAATATGACCAGGATCTGACCCTAAAAGAATATCTTGAGTTCCTCCGAAAGGTTATTATGGAGACCTATCGCGTTCTGGTGTATGGTGGCAGAGCCTGTGTCAATGTGGCGAATTTGGGCCGCAAACCTTATCTTCCTCTTTCAGATTACCTTTCGCAGATGATGCTTGAGATAGGTTTCCAGATGCGCGGAGAAATCATCTGGTATAAAGGGGCTGGGGCTGGTGTTTCCATGGCCTGGGGAAGCTGGTGCTCTGCAGCTAATCCGGTTCTGCGGGACACCCATGAGTATATCCTGGTCTTCTCGAAGGGCTCATTTTCCCGCAAGAAGCCTGCCGGGAAAGTGGATACCATCACTCGGGATCAATTTATGGAATGGACAAAATCGGTCTGGATGCTGAATCCAGAGTCGGCCAAAAAGGTCGGCCACCCTGCCCCCTTCCCGGTCGAGCTGCCTTATCGGCTGATTCAGTTATATAGCTTCTCCGGCGACATTGTCCTCGACCCGTTTATGGGTAGCGGTTCCACCGCTATCGCAGCTTTGAAATCAGGCAGAAAATACGTCGGTTACGAAATTGACCCGCTGTACATTAAAATCGCAGAAGAAAGGATCTCGCCCTACAAACTTCAGATGGGGCTTGGGATATAAGCGTTTGCTTCTGAGGGCGCTTTGCGCCTCACCGCATGTGAAGCGCAGGCCGTTGGGTAGCTTCCCTACCTTTCCCGTTGGTTGAGGCTGTTGCCATAAGCCGTGTTATACTTGTTGTCAGTTCAGTAAGATATATGGAGTATGCCATGGCAGAGACAATTACGATCGTTCTCCCCCAAGAAATTCGCGCGGCATTGGAAGAGATCAGCGAAAGAGAAGGCCTCTCCTCTAATGAGATCATCAGCGAAGCCCTCAAGGAGTACTTGTTCTTTCGCCGACTCCGCCTGTTGCGCGGCCAAATGATTGTCAAAGCGCAAGCGCAGGGGATTACTAGGGAGCAAGACGTCTTCGACCGCGTCTCATGAAAGTCGTACTTGACACCAATGTCCTTATTGCGGCTTTCATCACCCGTGGCTCGAGCAGCGACCTTCTAGAACACTGTATCCGCCAGCACGAGATCGTCACTTCTGAATTCATCCTGGACGAATTCCGACAGCATTTGATTCACAAGTTCAACTTCAGCGTTACAGAAGTGGGAGAGGCAATTGAGTTATTGCGGATAAAAGTGAAAGTGGTCACACCAGTTACGCTTGAGAGTCCAGTTTGTAGAGATCCAGATGATAATGTCATTTTGGGAACAGCAGTTGCCGGGGATGTTGCTTGTATTGTTACAGGTGATAAAGACTTGCTGATGCTCGAGCGATTTGGCTCAGTTGATATTGTGAGTCCAGCAGAATTCTCAGCGTATGAAGCAGCTAAGCAGAATTAACCCCGTCAAATCAGCGCATCCAGCCAGGCATAAATCGCCCGATATATGTACTCATAGCGAAAAAGCGCATAGGGTGTATGGATTTGCAAAGCAGTAAAAAGGAATGAAATTAAGGGTCACCATGTTCAACCCCTTCCGTGGTCTTTTAGATGCAATCTGGACACCCTTCGATCTTCTGGGGGATTCTCCTGAGAAAGATCTGTTAGAACTCGCCTACCTCAATTACATTACCCGGCTGATGCGAGCCCGCCAGATTGCGACAAAGCTCTCTGTGCAGGAGTTAGAAGAGCTTTTCGACCAATATCCCGAACTTCAAAACGATGCCGAGTTGCAAAGGATATACCTGCGCAAAAAGTGGGAAGAATAAGGCTTATCCATATTTCTTCACTTCATCCAGCCCGACCTTGCGGCCGGTAGCGCCATAGCCTTGCGTGGACAACCCGCCAACGATATTGCCCCAACGCAGACAGGTCTCCAGAGGGTATCCATCCAGCCAGGCGCGCAAAAAGCCGGCGTTGAAGCAATCGCCTGCGCCGGTGGTATCCAACGGCTTCAGATTCAAAGCGGGCATATGCAGCAGTTGCCCCTTCTGGTACGCATAAGCTCCGTCCGCGCCGGCTTTTACCACCACTAGGGGACAGAGCTCCCCCAGGCGGCGAATGGCGCAGGTCAGGTCACTCTCACCAGTCAGATGCAGCGCTTCGGCCGCGTTGGGCAGGAAGGCATCTAAGGCTGCGATGGCGCGGCGCACAGGGGCACGCTTCAGATGTGTGTCGGGATGCGAATTGCCATCCATGACAACTTTCATCCCCTTCGCCCTCACCCAACGAATACCGAGAAAGAACAACGCTCCAGCATAGAAGCCGGGCACAAAGAGCAAACGGGCACGAATCTTGCGCAAGGCGCGTAGCCCAGCTGGAATGAGCGGATCGGGGTCATAATAGGTGAGAAAAGCGCGATCAGCGGGAAAGGAAGCAGACACCGTCAGCCGACGCAGGGGGCGGAGGTGATGAACAAAAAAGGTTTCATCCATCCCTTCGGCGCGGGCAGCTTTGAGGGCAAACTGACTGAATTCATCGTTGCCGAAATCTCCCGCCCAGGCCACCCGCAACCCCAGGCGATGCATTGCTACGGCGCTGTTAAAGGCTTCGCCTGGGATCATGGCAAAACCTTTGCTGACCACCTCTTTCCCTAAGGCCGGTAAACTTGGCAAACCAGTGAAAATCAAATCAACGGTGTAATTTCCCACCACCAACACATCATAAGCTGGTAAGTCAGAAGAAGCAGGCCGAACAGAGCTCATGGCTGGAAGGAGAAGCTTTTCAGGATCAGATCGATTTCAGCTTGATGTCCTTCCAGAGAATAGGCGTGAAAGGAAAGCAAATAGGCAAACCCATTTTTGTCCACCCACAGATCATAAAACTCCCACCATGCCTCTCCCCATGGGCGGCGATAGCGGAAAGTGATGGCGGGTTGTCCGGCAAGCGCTGTCGTGGACTGTTGCAATTCCGCAACTGCCGGCACTGCCTGAGCGTAGAGGCTTTCACCAAGCTCAGATAGCGCCACTCCCATTAAGGGCCTTGCCGCGACCGAGAACCAAACGCCCGACTCGCCTTTTTTTCGCACGCTGGTCAACGCTGCCACCTCTTTTGCACCGAGGCCGTAATAATCCTTCTGGAGCTCATACGTACCCCACAATTCAGCCATCGTTTGCCAGTTCGATGGGTAATCAAAGCGAAATTCGGCGTGGTTAAAGGTACGGCTGGATACCCCACCGGCGCAAGCCAGAGCAGCCAGATAGAATGCAAGTAAGCAAAGAATAGGGGGAAAGGTCTTAATCTTCACACCATAGTCACCATCGCCGATTTTGGTTAAAACTACCTATAATGGATTATACCCTATCATTCAGATTGCACTTGACGAAGTGATAGTTTTCGCTTATTATTATGACATATTTTATAAAAATTATCAGTATTACATGGAGAGGTTGCTATGAGCAGTGAATATGCCCACCCGGAAGCACTTGTTGAAACCGATTGGGTCGCAGAGCACTTGAATGACCCGAATGTGCGCCTGGTCGAATCAAATGAAGACCCTCTCCTCTACGAAACGGGTCACATCCCAGGCGCAGTCAAAGTGGACTGGTTTACCACCTTGCAACATCCCTTGCGGCGAGATTTTATCGAAAAAGATCAGTTTGAAGATTTGTGTCGCAGGTTGGGCATCGGCAACGACACGACAGTCGTTTTCTATGGCGATAAGAACAACTGGTTTGCCTGTTATGCCTTCTGGTTGTTTGCCTACTATGGACATCAGCACCTCAAAATCATGAACGGCGGACGGACAAAATGGGTTGCCGAAGGACGCCCCCTGACCCAGGACGTGCCGAGTTATCCACCGACCGACTATGTTGCCAAAGAACCTGATCCATCGGTGCGCGCTTTTCGCGAGGATGTTTTCCGCCAGATGGAAAAAGGACTGCCATTAGTGGATGTGCGTTCGCCACAGGAATATACTGGCGAGCTGATCCATATGCCCAATTATCCTCAGGAAGGCGCCCAACGCGGCGGTCATATCCCAGGCGCCGTGAATATCCCCTGGGCGCAGGCGGTCAACCCCGAAACCAGCACTTTCAAACCGGCCGCCGAATTGCGCCAGCTCTACGAGCAATACGGCATTACACCCGATAAAGAAGTGATCGCCTATTGCCGCATTGGCGAGCGCAGCTCCCTGACCTGGTTTGTGTTGCGTTACTTGCTTGGCTACCCCAGCGTCAAGAACTACGATGGCTCGTGGACGGAATGGGGCAATCTGGTTAACGCTCCGATTGAGAAATAACCGCAAAGGAAGGATGGAAGCGACCCTGCCCCCAGCTTTAGCAGAGATTGTCGACGATTTCAGCCAGTGCGAGCGGCAGGAGAAAATTGCCCTGTTGGTGGATTATGCCGGCCAGCTCCTGCCGCCTCCGCCTGAAGCTCTTGCCGATGGCGATGCACCTGAAAGCGTTCCAGAGTGCATGACCCCTGTTTCCCTGCGCGTGCTGCAACAGGGCGGGCGGTTGCGCTTTTACTTTGATATTCCTCAGGATGCCCCGCTTATTCGCGGCTATGCGGCCATTATGCAACAGGGTTTGTGGGATGTCACGCCGCAAGAAATCTTGCGCATCCCAGCCGACTTTTATCACGTGATGGGATTACAAGAACTGCTCACCCCTCAGCGGTTAAATGGGCTGATGGCAATCCTGGCGCATGTTAAACGCGTTGCGGTGCGATTGATAGGCGAAGGTTAACTGTTAGCGCCCGGCTTTCTAATGCGCCTGGCAGCAATAGAGTTTTTTTGTAATAACCTATCATTGGTTCTTTTTAGCAGGGGTGACTGTCCACGAAGTAACTTCGTGGTGTATTCGGGGACGTTTTTTCCCGCAAATTGTCAACTCTATTTGGGATGTAAGATAGTCAAAAATATTAAGAAATTCACCCCGGTTTCGATTGACAAATTCACCCCGCTGTGGTAAGATTTGGCTAACAATCGAATAGCCCCGAACGGCGCTCTTATCCAGAGAGGTGGAGGGACCGGCCCTGTGAAGCCTCGGCAACCCCGCAACGGTTCAAACCGGCGGAAGGTGCCAATTCCGGCAGACGGATGTTCTGGAAGATGAGAGGGCAGTACGTGACGCGGAATCTGTGTTGCCCTTTCTCTGTACCGGAAGGGGCAATTTTTTATCTAATGGAGGTACATTTTATGAGCACAACTTTCATGACATCCCCCAGCTTGTTGTTCACGTCTGAATCGGTCACCGAAGGCCATCCGGATAAAATTTGCGACCAGATCAGCGATGCCGTGCTGGATGCCTGTCTGCAGCAAGACCCCCTCTCGCGGGTGGCTTGTGAGACGGCTACCAAGACCGGTTACGTGATGTTGCTGGGTGAGATCACCACCAACGCCCACCTTAACTACGATGAACTGGCGCGCAAGGTGATCACCGAAATCGGCTACGATAGCAGCGAAAAAGGTTTTGATGGCAATACCTGCGGCGTTCTGGTTGCAATCGCCCGCCAATCGGGTGACATCGCCATGGGGGTTGATAAGGCGCTGGAAGCCAAGGTTGGTGAAATGAGCGAAGCCGAGGTCGAGGCGATTGGCGCCGGTGATCAGGGAATGATGTTTGGCTTCGCGTGTAACGAAACGCCGGCCCTGATGCCCATGCCGATTTACCTGGCTCATAAACTAGCTCGTCGCTTGAGTGCTGTGCGAAAACAGGGGATTTTACCCTGGCTGCGGCCGGATGGAAAAACGCAAGTAACGGTCGAATATCGCTACGGCAGACCGGCGCGGGTTCATACCGTCCTGGTCAGCGCCCAACATGCCCCCGAAGTCACCCTGGAGCAGATTCGTGAAGCGCTCTATGAAGAGGTGATCAAGCCCACCATTCCAGCAGAAATGATGGATGGTGGCCCACGCATCTTTGTCAACCCAACCGGGCGCTTTGTTATCGGCGGACCGATGGGCGATGCAGGCGTTACCGGACGCAAGATTATTGTCGATAGCTATGGTGGAATGGGCAGACACGGCGGCGGTGCCTTCAGCGGCAAAGACCCCACCAAAGTTGATCGTTCCGGCGCTTATGCGGCACGCTGGGCAGCAAAAAATATCGTGGCGGCTGGCCTGGCTGAGCGTTGTGAGATTCAGGTTGCCTACGCCATCGGCGTTGCCAAACCCTTAAGTATCAATGTGGAAACGTTTGGCACGGGGCGAATCGCGGATGACCGCATCGCTGCGCTGGTCACCCAATTTTTCGATCTGCGCCCAGGCGCCATTATCCGCGATTTGAAATTACGTCGCCCGCTCTACCGTCAAGTGGCTGCCTATGGACACTTCGGACGCGACGATCTTGACCTGCCCTGGGAGCAAACGGATAAGGTTGAGTTATTGCGGGATGCCGCAGGGATCAAAGAGAGCCTCCCGGTTTTGGCGGATTAGGCATAGATTTCAAGTCAGTTCAAGAGACCAACTGGCAGGTGGGAATTTCTCCCCCTGCCTGTTCTTGTTTTCACATTTGCGGATAAAATATCAACAGAGCCTATTTCCAATGGTTCGAGTTGGACACGCTTTGATTGCCCCAATCTACACGCTGTTCTTTTGTACAACCATGTGGCTAGCATGGGAGACTGTGCGTCATAAGCTTCTCCCACATCCGAATTGCTGGATGGTAGCGCTCGCGGCAACAGGGTGGTTTTTCACCGAAATAAGCGGCGAAATTTATAATCTCGGTCTGGGCACGCTCTCGGAAGTGATGTTTCGCATCGTGTGGGTTTTCTATGGCAGCACCGTAACCCTGTGGGCGTTAAGCGGTTACCGCTGGATGGAGGAAACGCGCTGAGTTAAAAAGCCTGCTTCGCGGCACAGGTAGCCACTTAGGGTTGTTTTCACCAATCCTGTGCCAATATACCCAAAGTTAATCGTCAATGGGGACTCTAGAAAACCTACAGCGCGAGCAACAGGCAAGCTCTATCCCTCAAATGAAAGCGAATTTTAACGCCAGCCGAGAATGGTTCCCGTCAGGGCGGGCAAGGGAACGACCTGGCAGTTTTCGATATTGATTAAGCCGGGCACGACAGGTGTATGCGGCAAATCGGCGTTCATCACACTGAACGCTAACCACCGCCCATTGGGGCTAAATCGCGGCTCAGAGACAAACCAGTTGTCCAGTTGGACGAGCAACCGCACTTCCTGAGATGGATCATGGTTAATATAGAGGCCGGGGGTCTTCCATCCTGCAGCTTGGTCAAGATAGGCAATCCAACCAGCGGATGAGAATGCCAATCCGCCCCAGTAGTCTCGCAGGCGCGTCTCGATTAAGGGAACAACCTCACCGCTGAGCAAGTCGAGAGTTTTTATGGAGGACCCTTGCGAGAAAACAAGCTGTTTTCCATCAGGCGTCCATCCCCACAAAGAGAGACTGCCTGTCTCGTCCATCAAACCTTGCGACAGCAAGCCATCCATACCTACCAGAAACAACTGAAACCCTTGCGGGTTCATCCGAACAAACGCAATCTGCTTACCATCAGGTGACCAGAAGGGAGTGGTATCCGTGTTGCCCTGGGTGATAGGGGTGAGTTGACCGCTGTTTAAATCTAGCAACATCAATTGATGATGCAGGTCGGCATACACCAGCTTTTCTCCATCTGGGGAAAGCGAGGCTGCCTGAGCAAAAACCAGTTCTTTGCTGATCGAACCATCCAGTCTTGCCAAAGATATTGGAGCCGCAGGTTCTGGAGATTCCCCGCGAAGCAAGATTTCGCCAGGCAGGTCGTCAGGTAGTTCGCGCCGTTGCTGTAGGGCTTGTTTCCACTTCTCCAGCGTCAGACAGGCTTGAGCAGCATAGAAGGGAGTTGAGCCTGATGGAGCGGGGGGTGGATTCCATTCTACGACCCAATTGCCCCGAACTTGAATATCGAAAGATTCAAGTGCCAGCGGCATGGTCATTTGAGCATCACTGAGCACCCGAGCGACAAGCAATCCGCTTGCCTCGTCTTGATAGGAGCCAATCAGGAATTTTCCTTCTCCCGTGCCCGGGATGAGCCCCTCTGCAAGCTGCATTGAAATCCCACTCAGGCGAGGATCGGCTTCAAAATATAGATCGAAACCGTGTAATTTGCCCTGGCGAAGATAAGAAATGCGAGCAAGGCGAGCCTTGAGATCGGGCAAATCCGACAAGGGGGATAAACCCATTGGATAAGACTGGCCATTCTGGGCGCGGTCGAATTCGAAGTTGAAAGCCCGTAAATCCAGGCTGAGCCTGAGGGGAGAACGCAACATCAGGTTTACGTTTTCGAGATGGAGAGTAATCGGGCCTGCAAAGGCTTTCCCCTGCAAAAAATAGACCCAATCTGCTTCGCTGAACTTTGGCAACAACTGACTGAAAACATCGAAGGAAGCCTGCTCGAGGGCAAGGCGGCGACCCTGTGCATCTGTGGCATACAGCCAGCCAGTAGGTGAGGCGCTTTGTATGCGTTCGTCATCCCATTCGAGATGTCCAACCAAATAAGTACCGTCTTCAAGCTCAACCGTTTTATCCAGAACCAGGCGAATGCCAAAGAGGGACTGGCTGCTTTGAGCCTCCTCAGGCTTCCATTGGAAGCTCCAATCGCCAGGTACTCGAAAGATAATGCCGCTAATCCTGACGCGAAGTTGTCCGGTGGGCGGGGTCTCAAACTCTAGACCAACCTGAACGTTGCCCTGATTATCCGAGCTACCGAAACCACCGCTTGAGGTTGCTCCCTCGATGGCAAGCTGAATATGTCGCAATGGATCGGTAGCTTTTATCTCAAACTCGTATCCCTGGCCGGTAAAGCGAACTCGCTGCACCTTGAATTGCAACTCACCGAGTTGGATCGTCTGGCTAACTGCCCACTCCTGCCCAGGCTGAGGGTTACTCCCAACATCAACGATAAATTCAGCCGTAAGATCGGTGGTTTCGGCATCAAGGCTCTGAACTCGGATTGTGATAGGCCAGGCAACCTGTTTGCTTCGAATTTCAATGCTCCAGGGAATCGCGCCTGGAACAGCACTGGATAAGTCCAGGTCGCTGGCCGCATAGGCAGGGATTGGGTTGCCAAACGCATCGGTGACAGATGGCCATTCGCCGAAGCCTAACACTCTGGCATGGTACGGCAGGTTCGATAGATGAAACGTGCCGACAAAGATGTACCCTTGCTCAGTCTCGATCACCTTTTCCAATCGCCAACCTTCTGGGGTCTGGCTTTCTGGCTGGGATGGGGTTGGGGGAAGGGGCGTTGCCACCTCCTGCACCGGTAAAACCGTCAACTCGGGCGGAGCAGGGACAAAGCGCAGTTTGAAGAGCCAGTTTTCTGGAGCTTTGCCGAACAAAGCGCCCTGGAGGCAGGGGACAAGAAAATCAGCCTCGTTCACCTGAGGTGGAATCGGCGCATATGTCCAGCGCAATTCCAAGTGTCCTTCGGCGTCTGAACTGGCTCGACCGGCAGTTATGCCAAGCAGTTCACCATTAGGCAGGCTCAACTGTGGCTCGGCATAGCAAACAGACGAGTCTTCCTGGTTCGCAAACGCATGCCAGGGGACATTTTCTATTGTCATGACAATCACAGTGCGTTCGCTGGTCAGGACGGCTTCGTGCACAGACAGTGTGATTCCATCGCGGGTCTGGCTGAGGGGTTCGGCAAGCACGCGCAGCGGCGATCCTTGCTCAATCAATCCCACACCCGGCAGATAGCCCAGGGAGCGGCTGAGGGCGTAGGCAGCTCCAGAGATCAAAGCCAGAGAGATGATGAGAAGCAAGACGATGAAAACCGGCCTGGCTCGCACCCTCTGCATCCATAGCAAAGCCCTTTCTCCCTTGGGAGTGAGCCTTACCTCCCTCTCCCCTTGGGGGAGAGGGATCAAGGGTGAGGGCTTCCTCCCCTCTCCCCTTGTGGGAGAGGAGCCAGGGGTGAGGGAAACAATCCGCGCCGTCAAATCAATTCCCTCCACCTGCTGCTGAGCAGCCAAATCCAACAATTCGCGCCGCGAGCGTGGGCTCATCTTTGCTCTCCTTCCGAACCCAGAATGGAACGCAAACGCATCCGACCTGCATTCAACAACCATTTAATCGTGCCAGGTGCAACACCAAAGTTGCGAGACATTTCCGCCTCACTCATCTCCAGATAGTAACGCTGAACAATTGCCATCCGTTGACGCGGGGCAAGCTGCTGCAAGGCTTCATTCAAGCGGCGACTCAGTTCCAGCGCTTCGACCTCGCTTTCAACCGAACGTCCCTGTTCAAAAATCTCCTCAACGACAACCGGATTGCCATCTAACGAAAGTTGACCTTTGCGAGCCTGAGCGGCTTTCAGAGCTGCATTCGCCACACTGCGCAGCAAATAGGGTTCAAAGGGACGGTTCTGATCAAAATGGTCTAGGTGCGTCGCCAGATAGAGAAAGGTCTCGGCAACCACATCTTCTGCCAAAGGGACATCCTGGGTGATCAGGAAAGCCACCCGTAGGGCTTTGGCCTGATGGAGGCGAACCAGAATCTCCAGACCGCTCCAATCACCCTGTTTGAGCTTCTCAAGTGCAACGCTTTCATCTGCCAATTGATTCATTATGGGTCTTCACTTTGAATTGATCGTCTCTATAAAATATATCCCCCGGCGAGCAAAAGGTTGGGCTGTACAGGTTAATCGGATACCTCGTCAATAAGGCTGCGGTTACGAACGCCCATCCCAGGCTGGCTTAAGAAGACGGCTTCTCACGCTCCCATTGTTTGGGTGTATAACATCTTTGCCCACCCAATCGGCGCAAAAGGCGCGCCCTCCAGCTCTTGCCGGGATAGGGCACGCAAATTTCCATTCCTTCCGGGTAAAACAGGTCGGCGGGCAACCCTTGAGCCTGCCAGGCAAGTTGGAGTTCGGTAAACTGCTCTGGCAATAAATTCAATACCCAACAACACGTATCATCATGATGATCGAATCTGGCAACCCGATCCTGTTTTGACAAGGCTTGATCATCCAGCAGCAAGGTAAACAATTCGGGTGGATTGGAGCTAGTTAAAATCCACGCCACCAGGTCGCCGACAAACTCCTGGCGCGCCTGAAGTTCGGCGGGCAACTGACCGCTTTTCTGGATGGGGGTAATACTTTTCGATGCAGGAGCAATCAGCCTGGCTTCATACCAGGCACACCAGCGGCTCACCGTTACCGCCGTGACTTCAATTGCCCTGGACAGCGGAAAATCTGGCTGGTCTTGAAGGTAATAGAGCTCAGGCAGGTAAAGCATAGATCGGGGATGGTTTGTCCTGGGTTTATGTCAACCAGCGCGCAACGTACTCAGGTATGGGTTAGTATATCAATCCAACCACCCAATGTCAAGAGTGTTTATGTCAACCAGCGCGCAACGTACTCAGGCATGGGAGCAAAAGGAATTTTGCTCCCATGCTGATCGAAAAAGCAATCTCTCAGGCTGCACTGACGCTGCGGATGTCAACGATCCGTTCAACAACCGGAGTCAACGCTTGAGTTAATGTTTCTACGGTAGTGCCTTCCACTTTGATAGTCACCAATCCGGTAGAGGGGTCTTCTCCCATGAACGTTCCAATGGCGATGATGTTGGCGTTCAACTGACGGATGGCATTGGTCACTTCGGAGAGCTTGCCCGGTTCGTCCTTGACCAGGATGGTTGCCCGAATGCCACCTTTGCGCGCCCCGAACAGTTCAAGAAAGATTTTGAACAAGTCGGTCTCGGTGATGATACCCACCAGGCGGTCATCTTCCATGACCGGCAGAGCGCCAATTTTGCGGTCTGCCATCACGCGGGCAGCTTCTTCAATCGGGCAGTCTGCACAGGTGGTGATGACCTCTTTCGTCATAATTTTTTCCACCTTAACTTTGCTCAGCCAGTAATTGACCTCCCAAATGCTCAGCGTGGTGGCATCCGAGGGTGAGGCATTGAGCAAATCCTTCTCAGAGACGATTCCGACCAGCTTGCCATGTTTATCCACAACCGGAAAGCGGCGCACTTTTTCCTTGCGCATCAGCGCCAGAGCTTCTTGCAAAGGGGTGTCGGGGGTAATGGTGATCACGGGCTTGGACATTCGTTCTCCAACTAACATAATGGCGGTCTCCTTTCCACATTGAACAAAATAGGTTCTTCGGCTTATTTTTAATTGTACTTGATGTTTGGAGTGCTGAAGCACGGCCTCAGCACTCCAATTTTAACAACCCGGTTTACTCGACCACTTCGCCTTCGATAACCGGGATAGCCGCCGAGAAGACCAGCCCATCTTCGCCGCGATCGACCCGGATGGTATCCCCTTCCTTAAATTCGCCGGCTAAGATCTTGAGCGCCAGAGGGTCTTGCAATTCCCGCTGGATAGCCCGCTTAAGCGGGCGAGCGCCAAAATCGGGATCGTACCCCACTTCAGCGAGGTACTCGCGGGCAGCCTCGGTGACCTCCAGGACGAAACCCCGTTCCTTCAGCAAGGCAGAGAGCCGCCGCAATTGAATATCCACAATGCCGCTGAGATGCTCTTTGGTGAGCGGATGAAAGAGGACAATTTCATCGATGCGGTTCAGAAACTCCGGGCGGAAATGCATCTGAAGCACGCGGGTGATCTCATCGCGGCTTACACGCCGTCCTCCTTCCCATAATTGATTGCCCAGGTTGCTGGTCATGATCACCAGGGTATTGCGGAAATCTACCGTGCGACCGTGACCATCGGTCAAACGACCGTCATCCAGTAATTGCAGAAGGACATTGAAAACTTCGCTGTGAGCCTTCTCGATTTCATCGAACAGCACCACGCTGTATGGGCGGCGGCGCACCGCTTCGGTGAGTTGACCGCCCTCTTCATAGCCCACATAGCCGGGCGGCGCACCGATTAGGCGGGAAACGGTGTGTTTCTCTTGATATTCGCTCATGTCAATGCGAATCATCGCCCGCTCGTCATCGAACATAAACTCCGCTAAAGCCCGCGCCAGTTCTGTCTTCCCGACGCCAGTCGGACCCAGAAAGATGAACGAACCAATGGGGCGGTGGGGGTCTTGCAAGCCGGCGCGGGCGCGCCGTACAGCGTTGGAAACTACCCGTACAGCATCCTCTTGCCCAACCACGCGCTCGTGCAAGCGTCCTTCCATATGAATCAGCTTTTGCGTTTCGGCTTCCAGCAGCCGCGAGACCGGGATACCGGTCCAGCGCGCCACCACCTGAGCGATCTCTTCGGCGTCCACCTCCTCCTTGAGTAAGGCGCCGTCCTTCTGCAGTTCTTTCAGGCGCGCTTCGCTTGCTGCAAGCTGTTGCTCTAACTCGCGTAAGGTGCCATAGCGCAGGCGGGCAACGGTTTCAAGCTGGTTCTGGCGCTCGGCGCGTTCGATCTCGTAGCGGGTTTGCTCAATCTGCTCTTTGATCGCCTGCAATTGGGTAATCGCTTCTTTCTCTGACTGCCAGCGGGCGTGTAACTGGTTGGATTGTTCGCGCAGGTCGGCAAGCTCTTTCTCGATCCGTTCCAGACGTTCAAGCGAGGCTTTGTCCTTCTCCTTTTTCAGGGCTTCGCGTTCGATTTCCAATTGCAGGATTTGACGATCGACATCGTCTAAGGCTTGCGGTTTGGAGTCGATCTCGGTGCGCAGACGGGCTGCAGCTTCGTCAATCAAGTCAATGGCTTTATCCGGCAAGTGCCGATCGGCAATATAGCGATGGCTAAGCGTAGCAGCCGCGATTACCGCCGGATCGGTAATGCGCACGCCATGATGGATCTCATAGCGCTCTTTCAAACCGCGCAAAATGCTGATGGTCTCCTCAACCGTTGGCTCATCGATCAACACGGGTTGGAAGCGGCGCTCTAAGGCCGGGTCTTTTTCGACGTGCTTGCGGTATTCGTCCAGCGTGGTGGCGCCGATCATGTGCAGTTCACCACGTGCCAGCATGGGTTTGAGCATATTCCCGGCATCCATGGCGCCTTCGGCCGCCCCGGCTCCGACCACCGTGTGCATCTCATCGACAAAGAGAATCACCTCCCCGGCTGCATCGGAGATTTCTTTCAATACCGCTTTCAGCCGTTCCTCGAATTCGCCGCGATACTTTGCGCCGGCGACTAGGGCGCCCATATCCAACTGCACCAGGCGTTTGCGCTTTAAGCCCTCGGGCACATCGCCTTTGACGATCCGCTGAGCCAGACCTTCGACAACCGCAGTCTTCCCAACGCCCGGTTCACCGATTAAGGCCGGGTTGTTCTTGGTGCGTCGGGAAAGGATCTGGATCACACGGCGGATTTCCTCATCCCGCCCAATCACCGGGTCTAGTTTTCCCTGGCGGGCGAGGGCAGTCAGATCGCGCCCATATTTTTCCAATGCCTGATAGGTGGTTTCCGGAGTTGGCGAGGTGACCCGCTGTGTGCCCCGAATGCCGGCCAGGGCTTTCAGGATGGCATCTTTGGTCAAGCCATATTGCGCAAGGCGCTTCCCTTCGATGCTATCGGTCAGACCCAGCAAGAGATGTTCGGTTGAAACATATTCATCCTGCATCCCTTTGGCATAGCGTTCGGCGGCTTCTAAAGCCTCGACGGTTGGGCGCGCCAGCCCAATCTCACCTGCCGCGCCGTAAACCCGGGGGCGTTTCTCTAGCTCGTTTTGGACTTCCTCCCGCAAGGCAAGCACGCTACCGGCAACGCGGGTGACAATGGCCGGCACAACGCTATCTTCCTGGCGCAATAAAGCCAGTAAGAGATGGGCCGGTTCAATTGCCTGATGATTGTAATCGCGCGCAATCGTCTGCGCTTTAAAAATTGCTTCCTGTGATTTTTGGGTGTACTTTTCTAAGTTCATAACTCCTCCTTCTCACCTCCGCAGCGAAACGGTCGGCCGACTTTATCCTGCCTGGCTTTGACCGCCCTCACCGGGAGATTCATCTTCCAAAATAATTTCGTAGGTTGCGGTCTCAAATTTTTGTAACCGTCCAACCAGATCAAAAAACGTTTTTTGCAGTCCATACTTCTGCGAAAACAGCCGATTGATTGTCTCAGCCGTTTGGTTATCGACCCGCCGGGCAGTGCCCTTCACCCACCGCCCGATCACTTCACCCTGGGCTTTACATGGGGCTACCTGCACCTTAGGGAAATTGCGCATGCGTTTTGCCTTACCTGAATTGGCGCCGGTGCGCAGGTAAAGCTTTCCGTCGCGTTCCACGAACCAGACCGGGGTGCGGACACCATTGCCGTTGCGGCGATACGTTTCCAGGTTAAGATATTTCTGATCGAGAAATTGTCCCAATGCAGAACGGGTTTGCATTTCACTTCTCCTTACCTATAAATAATCTCTGTTCGACCAGTATAGAGAGGGAGAATATGAAAAGTGTATGTGGAACGTTAACCCTTTGTTGGATTTTCACCCCCCTTCATCGGCGTCCTGTTATAGCACACGGGTTGGGTCAGAGGCACAGATGGACACGGACTTAACCCGTGTTTATCCCTTCAATCCGTGTACATCCGTGTCCTATCATAGCACACGGATTTTGTTCATTTACTCGATGTGCGCGTCCACCCCCATCTGGCGGAACGTCTCGCGCACTTTGTCCTCAATCTCCGCTTCGCTAATCGAGCCCTCGGTTGCCTCAACAGAGAGGTGGAGTCTGGCAAAACGGTTTTGGAGGAAGTTGAGCAAACCAAGCAAATCAGAAGCCCTTCCCAAGGGCAGGGTGAGCCGCATCCGCAAAGCGCTGCGGGTTGCCATGGGCTGACTGACAGAGCTGGAAAGCGATGGGGTACTACTGGATGGGAAGGTTTGCGGCGAGACGACCAGGGTTGAGCTGGGTTCAGCAGAATTTTTTTGATCTGGCAAAGCACCTGTTGGCGGATAGATGAATTGAGCGGTTTGTTGCATCTGTTGCAGACAAATTTCCTCGCTGAGAATAATTTCTCGCCCCTGTAAACTGGGAGTGACGTCGTTCTTAAAGAAAAGCATTTTAGGTTGTTCGTTTTCGTCCAGTTCGCCCAAGCCAAAAATTCCCATCAAGACGCCCTCGCGTATGCCATCTTCCCAGACCCGCTGATTGGTAGTGAGGAACTCGCCGGGCGTGCGTGGCCCGCTTTCAACCAGTTGATGGGTAAACACATAGGAACGCTGGCTGAGGAAACGTTGTTTGATCACCATTGGGGAAAGTTTGGCGATCAGGCGGTTTTCCTCGTGCAGGCGCAAATGAACGCGCTCGTCCACACTCTGATCGCTACCGTAGGTGGGGATGCCCAAATCAAGCTGGGTGAGACCGCTGCGGTCTGGCAGATAGAGCAAGCGATACAGGTTCTCAATCTGCTCCTGTAAATCTTTGGCAGCCTGATTTTGTTTGGCTTCTAAATCTTTGCGCTGTTCGGTGCTCAGGGCAAGAGTATCGTCATGGACAAGGCTGGTAAGCGCCAGATGGCGACGGAGCAAGCTTTGGAAGGGGATTCTCTGGCTCTCCAGAGGGACAAGGAAAAAGAGCGTATTGCGACAAACCCGCGGCGTCTGTCCTTTTTCGTTAATAAAACGGTGGATCAGGTCTGGATCATCTCTGGGTAAGAGAATCAATTTAGGGAGAGGATCGTCGGGGATGTCAGCAGGGTTTTCCGGCCAGAGATACGTCTTCAGCATCTTGCCGCGCAAGCGTTGGCTCAGGGTGTTGCGTTCAGTGGCCTGCAATTCCTCGGCGGTGACGTTTTCCATGCGGATTGCCAGAGCGCGGTTGAGGTTGGCGGTGGTGGAGAAGTAATAGCGCCCGCCATGTTCGTGCAGATAGAACAGCAGGCGGTTGCTGAGTTTTCCCAGCACTTCCGCAATCAGGCTGGCTGGCACAGCACTGCTGAGAGTATGGCGCTTGATTTCGCCTGGCGTGGCGCCGGCTTCACCTCCCCCGCCCACAAAGGAGTAAAGAAAGATAGTGGTGGCGATCCGCTCGCCCAGCCCCAAGCCCTGATAGGCTTTGCCGATTTCCAGATTGGCTTTGCGGGCGCCAGCCTCAGCGCTGAGCAAATCGGCAGCCAGCACGCTGTCGTATTCGTTACCGATGTGCTTGAGCAACTCGCGGCGGATTTCATCCTGTTGCAGGGGAAAATCCGCTAGGGTCAGATAAGGCGTGGGAGCAGATTTGAGGGCATGAACCACCAACGCCAATAGACGCAGGGTGCCGCGCGTGCGCTGAAAATTGGGGAAACTGCCCCAGCGGTGATACAGCACGTCCACCACTTCGGGCAGAAAGGGATAGGTTTGCTTGAAGCGGTTGCGGTAGGCAAGGCTTTCCTCGCCGCGGCTCAGCAGCGATTCCCGCTCGGCCTGGTCAATATAGGCGTTGATTACTTCTGTTGCGGCTTGCTCGTCCACGTGCGCAAAGAGGCGCCGCCGGATGATGGCGCCGATCTCGTCATCCCTCACCGGGGTAAAGACCTTTTCCACCCGCCCGCTGATTCTCTGCAATTGCTCAAACAGGCGGGTTGCCTGCTCGTTATAGTGTTCAAGCGTGCTGGATGGCAAGGTAATCACCAGCGCCACGCGTTCGAGCAGGGCAACAGCTTCGGTCAGTTCCTGCATAAAGGCAAGGGTTTGGGCGGCCAGCGTCGTCTCACCAACCGGCACAGCAGCCGCCTTGACCACATACTCAAGCACCTCGTCCATCAGGATCAGCAAGGGCTGATGGGCTTCCAGCAGACGGCGCAAGCCCTCCCGACCGGGTGCGCTACGCCCCGCAAAGTCAGCCCGTGAACCGCTCAGTTGCTCCGCCAGCAAGCCCCACAGCGGCTCATCGGCAGCCAGCGGCGTGCCGACAATGACCGCCGCCTTCACCCCCCACCGGCGTGCCTTGTGATAGAGAGCAATCAACGAGTGCGTTTTACCACCGCCAAAGGGGGTTTGCATCTGAATCATCGGGTCGCCGCCCCTACCTTGCAAACGCTTTTCAACCACCGTAAACAAGTTCTGGAGGCCTTCGGTTAAATACGTCTTCTGGAAGAACAAATCTGGGTCGTAGTACTCTTCTGGTCCGCGGTGATGAAAGACCTCCCACAAGTCGGCGGCAAACACATCCAGGGTGAGTCGCCCCTCGAGGATGTCATCATGCGGAATGGCAATGGTGTGAAAAGGTTTCATAATGACCTCCTTGCATTGTAGCACTTGCATTGGAGCACAGGATTAATCTGTGCTACTGCTACTACTGTGCTATTGTGCTACATACGTACGTATATGGCCAAGCCCGCCAGTCGGAAACCAGCCCGGCTTTGACGGGATTATTGATAATGTACCATAAAATGCGCTCCAGTTCCGCTCCATTGCGCACAAAGTGATCGTAACTTTCATCCTGCCAGAATTTGCCACTACGACCGAGTTTCTGATTCGCGTAACGCGCTGTGCGCCCTTTGAGCAGGTGCAAGGTCTGGCTGAGGTGAGAGGGGTACCTGGACGGATTACGATCATCAAAACGGGCCAGGTCAACCAATAGGTGCACATGATTGGGCATGATGCAAACTGCAAGCAGGTCATAATGGCTATCGTCCAGGTGGCGAATTTCGTCCATGACCATTTGGGCGATTTCCGCCTGACGCAGCCAGGTGGGACCGTGCGCCATTTTGTCCAGCCATTCATCATAGCGGCCAAATAATTTCTTCGGGATTTTGGAGCGTTCGATTTGCCTTTCTATACCTATCAAGCGATCCGAGAGGCGTTGCTCCTCTTCTTTGAATTCTTTGCGCAAATGTTCAATCACTTCTACCGGCAGCGAGCCCGCCAGGCGAAAAGTGATAAAAAAGATCGCTCCCAAAGGGTGTATATGTGGCAAGTTGCGATGGTAGTAAACAGTCATGAGAACCTCCTGCGCAACACAGGATTATCCTGCTACACACCGTGCCACAGGATTTAACCTGTGCACCGTCCCACAGGATTCATCCTGTGCACCGTGCCACAGGATTTATCCTGTGCACCATAGGATTTACCCTTTACACACAGGATGAATCCTGCGCTACTATGCTACACACCGTGCCACAGGATTTATCCTGTGCACCATAGGATGTACCCTGTACACACAGGATGAATCCTGCGCTACTATGCTACACACCTTGCCACAGGATTAATCCTGTGCACAGTCCCACAGGATTAATACTGTGCACCGTCCCACAGGATTAATCCTGTGCACCATAGGAAGTACCCTGTACACACAGGATGAATCATGAGCTACTAAGCTACACA
>DAOTZA010000074.1:0-58472 GCA_034434515.1 Anaerolineales bacterium
GCCATCACCGTTCGGGATGGGAAAGGCGAAAAGGATCGCGTTGTGCCGTTGCCCGAAACCGTCATCCCTGCCCTGCGTCGCCAGATGGAACGCGTCCGCCTCCTTCACGAAGAAGACCTGGCGGCTGGCTATGGCGAAGTTTCCCTTCCCGATGCCCTGGCTGTAAAGTACCCCAACGCCTCCCGAGAGCTGCTCTGGCAATACCTCTTTCTGGCCTCCCGGCGCTCCATAGACCCGCGCAGTGGTAAGCAATTTCGCCATCACCTTGATCCCTCTGCGCTGCAACGCGCCATCCGGCAAGCAGGGCAGAAAGCTGGTCTCCAGAAACGGGTCACTTGCCATACCTTACGTCATTCTTTTGCTACCCACCTGCTCCAGGCTGGTTATGACATCCGCACGGTTGTAAGGGCGCACGGCTGTGCGCCTCTACCGGACACAAAGACGTGCGGACGACCATGATTTACACCCATGTTCTCCAGCGCAGCGGTCTGGCTGTGCGCAGTCCGCTGGATGGCTGATGTCTTTCGCTGCCCGTCTCAAGATCTCAAAATCCTGTCTATTGATTTGCCCCCAAAAAGTTTGAAATCGCATCAGGATTGTGGTAAAATGTCCCCGTCATTTTGACCAAAAAAGGTGGAGGAACATTCATGCTAAATGATTGGTTATTTATTGGGCTGATGCTTCTCATCGCTCCGATCTTCCCAATTGGTGCGATTGTCATTCCCAGTATCTTAGCTCCCAAGAAACCGAATCCTCTCAAATCTCAAACCTATGAATGTGGAATTGAAACTGTCGGGGATACGTGGGTACAATTTAAGGCTCAATACTATAACTTCGCTTTGGTTTTTCTGGTGTTTGATGTTGAAATTGTATTTTTATTCCCCTGGGCAGTGGCTTTCAATCAACTTCCCTTGTATGGCGTCATCGTCGGAATACTCTTTATTGAGGTTCTCGTGATTGGCTTAATTTATGCCTGGCGCAAGGGGATTTTAGAATGGTTCTAAAAATTCAACGAAAAGGCTGATGGAAAACTCATCAGCCTTTTCGCGCGCCTGATTTTCGCAAGGTAGTAAGAAGTTTGGAGGAAGTATTCAATGGCTGATCCTGTAACTTTCATCGGGCAATGGTTAGAAAGCATACTTGTGGGATGGGGTTTATCCAGCGCCTGGATTTCCGTGATCATGGGGGCTTTGGGGGTTCTTGTGCTCGGCGGAGGTGTCCTTTTGGTTGATATCTTTCTCGTGTGGGTTGAGAGAAAGGTTGTGGCGCGATTCCAGGACCGATTGGGTCCAAATCGGCTGGGTCCCTTTGGGTTGTTTCAGCCAATTGCAGATGTCATCAAACTATTGCTTAAAGAGAATATTACCCCGCAAGGCGCAGATAAATTTGTTTATAACCTTGCGCCTATTCTGGCTTTAGCCACGGTGATCATCCTATGGGCAGTTATCCCGCTTTCGGTAACCGTAGTTGGCAGCACAATTAACGTTGGCGCGTTGTATATCGTGGCGGTCGGCGCAATTGGAACGCTGGCGATCATTATGGCTGGTTGGGCATCGAATAACAAGTATGCTTTGTTAGGTGCCTTTCGGATGGTAGCCCAGATGATTTCTTATGAAGTGCCGATGGTGATTGCCATCTTAATTCCGGTTATCCTGGCGAAAAGCATGTCTCTGGCGGATATTGTGGCAAGCCAGAGCGTGTGGTATATCGTCTTAGCTCCGATTGCGGCGGTCGTATTCCTGATTGGCGCTCAAGCTGAACTGGGAAGAGCGCCGTTTGACCTTTCCGAAGCCGAATCGGAGATTGTAGCCGGTTTTCACATTGAATATACCGGGATGAAATTCGGGTTGTTTTACGCCGGTGAATTGCTCCATGCGCTGACATTTGGAGGACTGTTTGCTACCTTCTTCCTGGGCGGCTGGAGAGGCTGGGGAGCGGAGACCTATCCGATTTTAGGGATCGGTTATTTCTTCGTCAAGGCGATGTTTATGTATTGGGTCATCATGTGGATCAAATATTCTTTCCCGCGGGTGCGCATTGACCAGATGCTCAATTTTTGCTGGAAGTTCCTGACCCCTTTGATCCTGACCGTGCTCTCTATTACAGCCATTTTAGACAAGCTGATGAGCGGCGTCCCCTACTGGATTTATGTGCTGGTCATGTTGTTTAGCAATCTGGTGATCCTGTATTTTGTTTATCAAGCCGTGGGGCGATATGCTCGCAAGGAGCGGCAGAAGGTGGCAGACCCCGAAAAGGTGCAGGTTAATTTTCGGGTGCGATCCTCAACCCCATCTCAAGCATCTTAAATTTGGAGAAAGTGCTGATGTCTCCCCTACAGGTGATCTTTATTCTCGTGAGTGCAATAACTCTCGGCGCAGCCTTGATGGTTGTGACCACCCGCAATATGGTGCGGGCAGCGCTCTGGCTGGTCTTAACCCTGTTTGGCGTCGCTATCCTCTTTGTCTTGTTGGAGGCCGGCTTTTTCGCAGTGGCTCAGGTCATCATCTATATCGGCGCAATCGCCATCTTAATGATCTTTGCCATTATGCTGACGCGACGCATTGCTCATGACCCTGGTCCGCAGATCAATGCCACCTGGCCAATTGCGGCTGTGATTGCTCTGGTCGTTTTTGGTTTGATTGTTTTCTTTGTGCAAGGATGGGGAAAAGCGGCCAGCCAACCTGCGCCTTTCCCCGCCGGATTTGATCCCTTGCGAGAACTCGGTGTGGCTTTGGTTTCAGCCAATCAATACTTGATCCCATTTGAAATTGCCTCCATCTTGCTTTTAGCGGCGTTGATTGGGGCGATTGTGATTGCCTGGGATAAAAAATGAGGAGCAGGATATGATTCCACTATCATGGTATTTGATTTTTGCTGCTGCCCTGTTCTGCATTGGACTTTTTGGCGTTCTCAGTCGCAGGAATGCAGTTGCAATCTTGATGGGGGTGGAATTGATGCTCAATGCCGTAAACGTTAATTTGCTGGCATTTTGGCGATATTTGACTTTTGAAAAGATGGCTGGACAGGTATTTGCGGTAATCGTCTTTGCTGTCGCAGCTTCAGAGGTTGCCGTTGGATTAGCCCTAGTTATCTCTGTTTATCGGCGACGCCAATCCATTGTTGCCGATGACATCAACTTGCTTAAGTATTAATTCTTTACGCGGCAAACTGCGTGGATGGAGGATGAATGACAACAGAAACAATTATCTGGTTAATTCCCTTGCCTCCCCTTTTGGCATTTTTCTTGATTGTTTTGTTTACCAATCGCTACCGAGGGGTCAGTCATACGATTGCAATTGGGGCTGCATTTCTTTCCTGGCTTGGCAGTATGGTGGTCTTTCTGCGGGCCATCCAAATTCATGAATTCGGCAAGCATCCTTTTCAATCGAGTATACCCTGGTTGCCATTGGGTGAAAGTTGGTTTTCGATTGGGGTATTAATTGATCCATTGGGGGCAGCGACCCTGTTCTTTGTTGCCTGGACCATCTTGATGATTTTCATCTATAGTGTTGGTTACCACAATTACGGTCAACCTGAAGGTGATCATGATCGAAAAGGTTTACCTCCTCACGGCGCTACGGTGATTGATCAACATGGGCATAAACACAAGGTGCCTTCGATAGAACCAATGTACTCGCGGTTCTTCGCCTTTATTGGCCTCTTTGCTTTTGGAATGTATCTTCTGGTAGTCTCTGATAATCTCCTGACCCTCTTTGTGGGGTGGGAGATTATGGGGTTGTGTTCCTATCTTTTAATTGGCTTCTGGTATGGTAAGCCTTCTGCCAGAGCGGCGATGATCAAGGCATTTATCACCACCCGGGTGGGTGATGTCTTTATGCTGCTGGGGATTGCCTATCTCTATTCGCAGACGGGAACCCTCAATTTTCGAGCCATTCTTTACAACCAGGAAGTTTTAGAAACCCTCGCCTCCACGCCATCTTATGTTGCAGGGCTATCAGCAGCAGCGTTGATTGGAATATTGCTGTTTATCGGGACCGTAGGAAAGTCTGCCCAGTTTCCCCTACATGTTTGGTTACCGGATGCCATGGAAGGCCCGACGCCTGTATCGGCAATGATCCATGCGGCGACCATGGTTTCGGCCGGCGTTTATATGGTGATTCGCATCTTTCCGCTTTTATCCGCCGGTAGTCATCATGGGGCACTAACGGCGCCAATGATTATCCTTTCGATCATCGGTGCGGGGACGGCCTTGTTCGCCGCCACGATAGCCGTTGCTCAGAATGACATCAAGCGAGTGCTGGCTTATTCGACCATATCTCAGTTAGGGTACATGGTGGCTGCATTGGGAATCGGCGCTTATATTGCAGCAGCTTTTCATCTGATTACTCATGCGTTCTTCAAAGCGCTGTTGTTCCTGGGCTCGGGGTCTGTTATTCATGGAATGGAACACGGCGTTTTGCATACTGATGACCACGTTGATCCGCAAAACATGCTGAATATGGGCGGTTTACGGAAAAAGATGCCAATCACTTTCTGGACATTTCTGATTGGTGGTTTTGCCTTGTCCGGATTTCCGCTGGTAACGGCGGGCTTCTGGTCAAAGGATGAGATCCTGGCCGATGCTTTTGGGCACGCCCATTATGGGGTGTTTATCACCTTAGCCCTCGCTGCGTTGCTTACTGCCTTTTACACTATGCGTCAAATTACCCTGACGTTTTTGGGTGAGCCTCGTTCGAAGGCGGCGGAGCATGCCCAAGAGACCCCCTGGACGATGACCATTCCCTTGATCATTCTGGCGGTCTTTGCTGTCTCAGCCGGCTGGGTAGGAATTCCGGAACATTTCCCCGTGATTGGTGGTCTGATTCCCAATTGGTTCCATGAATTTGTGGGTGAGACGTTGCTGGAGAAGCCGAAAGGGGTTGAATTTAATCCCATCCCATTACTCACTTCAATTCTTGTGGCGCTTGGTGGTCTCTATGGGGGATGGATGGTTTATCGCAACCTCAAAGCAGGTGAAATAGATCCTTTGGAGAAGACGCTTGGCCCAATTTATCTGGTTTTGAAGAATAAATACTACTTCGATGAGTTGTATCATTTGATTTTTATCCGCCCCTCAATATGGATATCAGAAGTCTTTACCTACTTATGGATTGATCGCAAGATCATTGATGGTGTTCTCCACCTCGTCGCGGATGTGTCGATTAAGGTTGGGGCTTTCCTGCGCAACTATATTGACAAACCGGTGGTCAATGGCTCTGGAGATCTGGTAGCCAACGTGACAAAAGAAGGCGGGCGCTCGTTGCGGGTCATTCAAACCGGGCGCATTCAGCAATATCTGATCATGGCGTTATTTGGTTTCATCGCCTTGAGCGGGCTGTTCTATTTCATTATCCAACGCATGGGCATGCAATAGCATGATCAAGTAGGAGAGCAGTATGAACTTTTTTACTGACCACATCCTGTCCATTATTCTCTTTTCTCCGGTGTTTGCGGCTGCAATCCTGTTTTTTCTCCCCGAAAACCAGGAAAAATTGCTGAAATGGGTCTCTTTTGTGTTGAGCTTAATCCCCTTTGGGTTCTCGTTGGCTTTGTGGTTTCTGTTCGATAAAAATGCAGCCGGTTTTCAATTTGTGGAGCAATTTATCTGGTATGCGGCGATCAATTCTTCCTATCATGTAGGCGTGGATGGGATTGCCCTGAGCATGGTATTGCTGACTACCTTGCTTACGCCGTTGGCAATTCTGGCTTCGTTTTCCATCAAAGAGAACATCAAGTCTTATATGATCCTTTTCTTCTTGCTCGAGTTAGGGATGTTGGGGGTATTTCTTGCCCTTGATCTGCTGATTTTCTTTGTCTTCTGGGAGTTTGGTCTGGTTCCAATGTATTTCTTGATCAACCAGTGGGGCAGCGAAAAGGGCGAACGGGAGATATGGGGGGGCCTCAAGGTACCGGCGCGCACTTATGCCTCCTTCAAGTTCATGATTTATACCATGGCAGGGTCATTGGGCTTGTTGTTAGCCATTCAGATGATTGGGGTTGTGGCGGGCACGTTTGATATTCCGACCTTATTTGAGCGGTGGACAAGCCTAGATAAGAGTTTATTTGGTTTGGATATTTCTGTGGTAAAAGCAATTGCCTTTTGGGCGTTTACGATTGCCTTTGCGATTAAAGTGCCGGTGTGGCCGTTCCATACCTGGCTGCCGGATGCGCACACTGAAGCTCCAACAGCCGGCTCCATGATTCTGGCGGGGGTGTTGTTAAAGCTAGGCGCGTTTGGTTTCTTACGCCTTGTGTTGCCGCTTTATCCTACAGAAGCTCAACGCTATGCGCCGGCTTTGGCTTTTCTGGCCGTGATGGCGATTATTTTTGGAGCTTTTGCGTCTTTTGGACAAACGGATTTCAAACGGCTGGTCGCCTATTCCTCGGTCAATCACATGGGGTTTGTAGTGTTGGGAATTGCTGCGGCAGCCTACGCAATGGGTGGCGAAAATGCAACCATTGCTTTGAATGGCGCCGTCTTGCAAATGTTCAACCATGGTTTGTCAGCAGCAGGGATGTTCTTTTTGGTTGGCGTTATCTATGAACGCACGCATACCCGCGATCTTAATGAGTATGGTGGTCTCTTCCCCTTGGTGCCGGTTTACGGTGGAATTTTGATCTTTACCTCGATGGCATCGCTTGGGTTGCCAGGACTTAATGGTTTTATTTCTGAGTTTTTGGTTGTGCGAGGGAGCTGGCCAATCTTTACGCTCTATACTGCCCTGGCGATGATTGGCCTGTTGTTTACCGGCGCATATATTCTCAAAGGGATTAAGCAAGTCCTGCACGGACCGCTAAATGAAAAGTGGATTGGTCATCTCACGGAAATAAATTCGAGAGAGATTTTTGTCATTGCTCCGTTGATGGTGTTGATGCTTTGGATTGGAGTTTGGCCAGCCTGGATTCTGGATGTCATCAATCGAGCAGTGCTCGCTCTCTTGTCATAAAGGGATAAACCTACTGCAACAGAGCTAGAGGTGAAGAATGCAATTTCCGATTTTATCCTTTATCGTATTTACACCCATTGTAGCAGCCTTAATCATTTTCCTAATCCCCGAAGAGCGAAAAAGCGAAGTTAGAGTAGCTGCTTTAGCCGCCGCGGCTTTCGCCCTGGTTCTATCAATTTGGGCTTATTTTGCATACGATGTTAGGGCAGGGGGATATCAATTTGTCGAACAAGTCAGTTGGATTCCGGCTTTGGGAATCTCTTATAAAGTCGGTTTAGATGGCATGAACGCCCCGCTGGTCTTATTAACCGGTGTGGTGATGTTCACCGGGGTTTTGATTTCGTGGGGAATTGATGATCGACCGCGGGAATTTTTTACATTCCTGTTTATCTTGGCTACCGGGGTTTTTGGCGTTTTTGTTTCTCTTGATTTGTTCATGTTGTTCTTCTTTTATGAAATTGCCGTCTTTCCGATGTATTTACTGATTGCCATCTGGGGATGGAAGGAAACTCGCGAATATGCGGCGATGAAGCTGACTTTATATTTGTTTGTTGGTTCGGTAATTGCCCTGGTCGGGGCACTGGCGATGTATTTCACTGCCGGCCTGGGCACCTTTGATATCCTGGAACTGGAGAAAGCCGGTTTTTCGCGAGAATTTCAGATTTTATGGTTCCCCTTTGTTTTTATCGGCTTTGGAGTACTCGGTGGTATCTTCCCATTTCACAACTGGAGTCCAGATGGTCACGTGGCTGCGCCAACGGCCGTGTCAATGTTCCATGCGGGTGTGTTGATGAAGCTTGGCGCCTTTGCCGCCTTACGGGTTGGTTTAATGCTATTGCCGGAGGGAGCCAAGTTTCACATGGGGTGGATCATCCTTTTAACATTGGTCAACGTGGTTTATGGTGCATTCATCGCCAGTGTCCAAACAGATTTTAAGTATGTGATTGGTTTCTCTTCGGTCTCTCACATGGGGCTGGTCTTAATGGGTTTTGCGACCCTGACCAGAGAAGGCTTCATCGGTTCAGGCATCCAGATGTTTTCGCATGGTGTGATGACGGCTCTATTCTTTGCCGTTGTTGGAATGGTTTATGACCAGGCCCATACCCGTGAAATTCCAAAGCTGGGGGGTTTTCGCAAGGTGATGCCTGTGGTGGCAATTGCCTTTATTATTGGTGGTTTGGTCTCGATGGGAATGCCTGGTTTTTCCGGCTTTATCGCCGAATTTCCAATTTTCATGGGAGTGTGGAAAAGTTATCCGTTGATTGCGATTATTGCAGCGATTTCAATCGTGATTACTGCATCGTATATCATCCGCGTTGTCGGACGAGTGTTTTATGGAAAGATGCCGCAGGAGTTTGAAGGGCATGTGCACGACGTGACGGTTCTGGATAAAATCGCTCTGGTTTTCTTATCGTTTATCTTGATAGCCTTAGGGGTGTTTCCGGGGTGGATGGTTCCGCTCGTTGAAAGTGGGGTGGAGCAAATACTTCGCCTTTTGGGAGGTGCCTAAGTGAGTGGCTCTGTCTTCAGTACGACCATGTTCCTGGCAATCTTGCCAGAGTTGTGGATCTTTGTTTTGGCTTCTCTGGTTCTTCTCCTTGACCTAGCTTTGCCAAAAGAGCAACACCGAAGTTTAGGATGGGTTACTGCTGTTGGACTTCTCTTGGGCATTGTGGTATGCTTGCTTGTTGCCATCCCTTCTGAGCAAACGCAGTTTGTTTGGGGTGACCTGCTACGTTTCGACCATCTGGGGTTTGTCTTCAGCCTGCTCTTCATGTTTGGGGCAGCTATGACGGCTTTATTTAGCAGCAATCTAGAAAAGATTGGCCTGCGTGGAGATTTTTATGTCTTGATGTTGGTATCCACTTTGGGCATGTGTTTCATGGCTTCGGCCGCAGATGTGATCATGCTCTATCTGGCAATTGAAACGACCTCCATTCCGCTTTATGTGTTGGCTGGTTTTTACAAAGACGACGATAAGTCGACTGAGGCAGGATTTAAATATCTGCTCTTTGGAGCGATGACCTCAGCGATTATGCTTTTTGGATTCAGTTACCTTTTTGGGTTGGCGGGTACGACCAATCTGTATGAGCTGGTCAATCAGGTTGCCCAAAATCAACTTTCGCCTTTCCTTCTTTATGGAGTATTGGCATTCATTTTAGTAGGCTTCGCTTTCAAAATTTCCGCTTTCCCGTTCCATTTTTGGGCGCCAGATGTCTATAGTGGCGCGCCCACCCCGATTGCTGGTTTCCTTTCCACTGCCTCAAAGGCGGCTGGTTTTGCTGTGTTGGTACGGGTGCTTTGGGTTGGTTTTCCAGAGATTCAACCCTATTGGGTGTATATTATGACCGGCGTATCCATTGCCACCATGACGGTTGGTAATTTGCTAGCGCTTGCCCAGAAAGATATCAAACGGTTATTGGCTTACTCGTCAATTGCTCACGCTGGATATGCATTAATTGGCTTTGTGGCAGTCTCTGAATTAGGTGCAACCAGCGTGATCTTTTATCTGATTGTATATTTGCTAACCAATCTGGCCGCATTTGGCACGGTGTCAGTCTTTGAAAAGACCAGCGGCTCAAGTGAGATAGCTTCATTGGCTGGCTTAAGCCGGCGTTCCCCCTGGTTAGCAATGATGATGTTAGTGGCATTTTTATCTCTGGCCGGCATGCCACCATTTGGCGGTTTTGTGATCAAGTTTGCCGTTTTTGCGGCTGCTGTTCAACGAGGCTTGATTGGCCTGGCGGTGATCGGTGTCTTAAACTCCATTGTAGGGTTGTACTACTATTTGACCGTTTTGAAAGTAATTTACCTTTATCGATCAGAAGAGGAGCATATCGCCGTTCCCATCCCACAGGCAAGTTTGCTCGCTCTGGCCGTTCTGTCCATCGGTGTAATTGTTGTGGGTATCATTGCTGCTCCCTGGTTTGATATTGGCACGCTAGGAGCCAGAGCATTGTGGTAACTTACAAAACAGGTCAAGATTCTATTATTGACGAGTAGGGAAAGGTTGTGATAAAATCCGCAAGCCATGACCCAAAAGGAAAACTCACCGATAAAAGGCGGTTTTCAACCAGCCGATGGAGTGAAGATGATTGCAGTGGCTGGTCAAGTGGGCTGTGTCACATTATTAAGTGTTTTGCTAGCTGTCTTTTTAGGTTTATATCTCGATCGTATCCTGGGTACACGGCCGCTCATCTTAATCCTTTTGGTACTGGGTTCGGCGCCTTTATCTTTGCTGTTGACTTACTATATTGCTATTCGGGCAACACGACAACCTGGGACATCGATAACAAAGCAGAACGACTCTGAAGATACGAGAGGAGAAAATTAACGGTGAGCGAGGAACAACCGAAAAAGCGTTTCAACCTGAGAACCTTAATTATCTATTTTTGTATTCTTGCTGGCATCTATGCAGCCTTTCTAGGACCTTCCATTTTGAAGCCAGTAAGCCCGGTCGTTGTGTTACCGGCTGAACCGACGGGGTTATCCATTGGCGGTTTTGACATCACGAATACCATGCTGGCAACCTTAATTGCCGACCTTATCTTGCTTTCTATTGCAATTTTCGTGGTCAGGAAATTTATCCGTAGTGGTAGTCTAATTCCAAGTGGCTTTTACAATGCCTTTGAGGCTTTGGTGGAGTTCCTGTGGAACACTGTCGAAGGTGCGGCCGGTAAATGGGCCTATCGAATTTTTCCGGTTCCGGCAACCATCTTTCTACTGATCTTTGTTGCCAATTTAGTCAAGCTTGTGCCTGGCTTTGAAAGTATTGGCCGAATTAAAGAAGTGCATCATGGTTATGGCTATGCTCCGGTTTTGCTTGCCAAAGTGGGGAATGTTAGCATTTATACAATTGATAAAGCACAAAAAAGAGAGCATATTGCTAAAGAAGGAGAGCATAGTGACAGCCATGGTAAAGAAGAAAAGCTTTGTGAAGCCTGTGAAATTGTTCCATTTTTACGAGGCTCTGCAACGGATTTGAATTTTCCCTTCGCTTTAGCGTTTATCGCTGTCCTGATGACCCAAGTTTATGGCGTTTGGGCATTGGGGATCGGCTATTTTGAAAAGTTTTTCCCTATTCGCCAATTGATCAAAGGGGGAGCCATGGGTGCGATTAATTTCATCGTGGGGATATTGGAACTTATCCTGGAATTTGCCAAAATTCTCTCTTTTGGCTTCCGGTTATTCGGGAATATCTTTGCAGGTACCTTATTGCTCTCTATTGTAGGTGCATTAACGGCTGTCCTCGTACCAGTTGGATTGTATTTCTTTGAGGTGTTTTTTGGTATCATTCAAGCTTACGTTTTTTACTTGTTAGCTACCATCTTTATCAGTGGTGCTACAGTTAGCCATCATGCTGAAGAGGCGCATTAAAAATCATTGAAAAAGGAGTAGAACGACGATGAATGATCCTGAGGCTTTCGTAAGCGGATTGAAATTGCTTGGCGCTGGGTTAGCGATGATCAGTGCCATTGGTGCTGGATTCGGGGTAGGGTTAGCTGCTTTTGGTGGTGTTCAGGCAATGGGAAGAAACCCTGACGCAGCACCGATCATCCAAACGAACATGATCCTGGGCATGGCATTTGCCGAAGCGATCGCCATTTACGCCCTTGCTGTGGCTCTCATCATCATCTTCGCCGCATGATTCCATTTATTGGGAGCGAAGAATGGAGAAATTAGGTATCAATTTAGGTTTCTTCCTCTTTCAGGTTTTCAACTTTACGATTTTAGCCTTGCTAATGTATGCGCTTGCCTACAAACCGATTGTACGGATGCTGGAAAACCGGAAGAATAAAATTGCTCAGGGCTTGGAAGATGCGCGGATCGCCGCTGAAGCAAGAGCAAATGCAGAAAAAGAAGCCAAAGCCATCTTAGCTGAGGCTCAGAACAATGCTGCTCAAAAGGTTCGAGAGGCAACCGAAAGGGCGGATGCGGCAGCCAGGGAGATCATTGCCCAGGCAGAAGCTCAAGCGAATAAAATCCGCGAAGAAGCCCGTTTAGAAGCTGCTCAAGAGAGAGATCGCATTCTCTTAGAGTTGCGTGGTCAAATCGCTTCGCTGGCGATTGCTGCTGCTCAAAAACTAATCGGTGAAGCGCTGGATGAAAAACGTCAACACGCCCTACTGGAAGAGTTCTTCTCGGGTGTGAAATCTGGAAAGGTTGTTGTCCTAGAAAATGTAGAGTTAAGCGGTGATTCGGCGGAGGTGATTAGCGCTTTGCCGCTGCTTCCTCATGAACAGGAAACCGTGAAAAGAGATATCTTGTCTAAAATGGGAGAGCAAGCCACAGTATCTTTTCGAGTTGATCCATCCATTATGGGAGGCTTGATCGTCAAAGTTGGTGATAAGATTTTGGATGGATCGGTTGTTGGGCAACTTGAAAATTTGAGGCAATCGCTTCAGTAATTCATGTGCAGGTTATAAAATCTGTAAGACGGGTCAGGGTCACCTTGACCCGTCTTTTTAACATCTCAGTTAATTCTTTCACCAGGTGACAGATTATAATTTTTGCATCTGCTTTACCAGGTTTTCCCGGTAGATCAGGCTTTGATGAGGAAAAACCGCATGAAATTATCCGAAATCCTTCAACCGCTTGCGGAACTCAAATTGATGGTTTATCCTCCCCGAAGGATGGTTGATCTTGAAGTTCAAGGGATCGTTTCCGATTCCAGACAAGTGCAACCCGGAAGCATCTTTGTCGCTATCGCAGGTTTGACCTTTGATGGTCATGACTATATTTTTCAAGCAGTTCAAGATGGTGCGGTTGCGGTGGTAGGTGAACGAGCAGATATAGCAATTTCAGTGCCTTATATTCAGGTGGTCAACTCGCGCAAAGCCCTGGCAACGCTTTCAGCAGCCTGGTATGGTTTTCCAGCCCGTAAAATGACGATCATTGGAGTTACTGGCACAGATGGAAAAACCACAACCTGCAATTTTATTTATCAAATTCTGAAAACAGCAGGATACTCGGTTGGGATGATTTCAACCGTGAGCGCGGTGATTGGTAATGAAACGATTGATACCGGATTTCATGTTACCACACCAGATGCCCCTCAAATCCAAGATTTGTTAGCCAGGATGGCAGCGCGAGCACCCAACCCGATTACTCATGTTGTCCTGGAAACAACCTCCCATGGCTTAGCTCAATCTCGAGTTTCAGCTTGTGAGTACGACATTGGTGTATTTACCAATATCACCCACGAACATCTGGATTTTCACGGAACTTATGAAAATTATCGGGCAGCAAAAGCGCAGTTGATAGAAGAACTGGAAAAAACAGTGCAAAAAGATCAAGGAAACATCCGTCTTGCTGTGCTGAATCGCGATGATGCATCCTATGAATATTTGCGAGAGACCGTTAAGCGCTATCCCTCTGTGAAGGTGATTGCCTACGGTAAAAGCCTTGAGGCTGAGGTGAGGGCTGAAAAAATCGAAATCATCGACCAAAAACCGCAATTCATCATAGAAAAAAATGGGCATCGAACTTTTGTGCAACTTAACCTGATTGGTGAATACAACATCTCCAATGCCCTAGCTGCCTGGTGCGCAACGGTTGAGGGGTTGGGGATTAATGCAGACGTGGCTGCAGAGGGTCTTAGGCAGGTGAGCTCCATTCCAGGCAGAATGGAAAGGGTTGAGCTGGGACAATCCTACCTGGCAATTGTGGATTTTGCACATACTCCAAATGCACTGCGGAGTGCTTTGATCAGCGCCAGAAGACTAGCCAATGGAAGGTTAATTGCGGTCTTTGGTTCAGCAGGGTTACGCGATCGTGAAAAACGATGGCAGATGGCAGAAATTGGGGTCAAACTGGCTGATATTTGTATATTCACAGCAGAAGATCCCCGAACTGAAAGTGTTGAGGCAATCTTGCTTGCAATGAAAGGTGGGGCAGATGCGGCAGGGGGAGTAGAGGGGAAGAATTATTTTCGCATAGCCGACCGCCGCGCAGCTATTCGAATGGCTGTCCACCTGGCTAGAGCTGGCGATGTGTTACTCGTACTTGGCAAGGGGCATGAGCAGTCGATGTGTTTTGGGGAGATTGAGTATGCCTGGGATGACCGCGTTGCGTTGAAAAGTGCCATTGCGGACCAACTTGGCATCCCAGGTCCATCGATGCCGTTTTTACCGAGTTAGCGGCGAGAGTGTCCGCCTGAGGAACGTTTGTCGTCTTTCCTGCCCCCAGGTTGAGGACGGAAACCGCTGCTCGGACGGGGTGCTCCACCCCGTTGATCACGCACTTGGGCTTCTTCCGCAGACCAACCTTCCAGAACGGCTGCCCGTGAAAGGCGAATTTTTCCCTGGCTGTCAATGTCGGTGACCATAACCGTGATTTCATCCCCAACGCGGACAATATCTTCGACTTTATTGACCCGCGCTGAATCGAGTTGGGAGATATGAACAAGACCATCGACATTGGGGAGGATTTCGACAAAAGCGCCAAAGTCCGCAACCCGGACAACTTTTCCGGTGTAAATCCGCCCAACTACCGGCGTTTCGGTTAGATTCTCAACCCTTTCGACAGCGATTCGGGCTGATTCTCCATCGGTAGCTGCGATGAAGACTGAACCATCCTCGCCTATATCGATCTTGGTGTTAGTTTCTTCTTGAATACTGCGGATGGTTTTACCGCCTGGACCAATGACGGCCCCGATTTTGTCAATCGGTATCTGTACAACGGTGATCCGCGGTGCATGGGGTTTTAGCTCCGGACGGGGTGCGGGAATCACCTCTAACATTTTTTCTAAAATAAATGCTCTGGCTGCTTTTGCCTTATTGAGAGCTTCAAGCATCAAGTCAGAAGATATACCTTTTATCTTGATATCCATTTGCAGAGCAGTAATCCCTTTTGGTGTTCCGGCAACTTTGAAATCCATATCTCCAAAATGGTCTTCCAAACCAAGGATATCGGTTAAGATGGCATAGCGATCACCCTCCTTAACCAATCCCATTGCGACACCGGCAACCGGCGCTGAAATGGGAACTCCGGTATCCATCAGCGCAAGCGTTGAACCACACACCGACGCCATGGAAGATGAGCCGTTGGAAGATAGCACCTCGGAAACCAATCGAAGTGTGTAAGGGAATTTGTTTTCCGGTGGAATGACCGGTACTAGCGCTCTTTCTGCTAAAGCGCCGTGACCGATCTCCCGCCTGGAAGCTCCGCGCAGTGCCTTGACCTCGCCAGTTGAGAACGGTGGGAAGTTGTAGTGATGCATATATCGTTTACTCTCGGCAGGAGACAGGCTGTCGATTTCTTGTGCTTCTCGCGGGGTTCCAAGAGTTGCCAGGGTTAGCACTTGCGTTTCACCCCGCGTAAACAACCCCGAACCATGAGCGCGCGGGCTGACGTTGACTTCGCACCAGATTGGACGGATTTCATCGAGACGGCGTCCGTCTGCTCGAAGTCCTTCTTCTAAGATGCGGCGACGGACAATTTCTTTATAACAATTCTCTAATGCGGCCCGAATCTCGAATTCTGTTGTAGAAAAAGCCTCTTGATATTTTTCAATCAATGAGGTTTCCAGTTGCTTGAAGGCTGCGTTCCGTTCACTTTTGACATAGGGCTTTTCTAAAACCTGAAGGATGACTGGACTGGCTTCCTCGCGAATGGCTGATCTTAGAGCTTCATTTTCTGTGGCAACAATGTAGGTCGCTTTGGGTTTGCCAATTTTTGCTGCCAGTTCTTCTTGTAGATCGATGATGGGTTGGAGGGCTTGATGACCAAAAGCAAGCGCTTCGATCATTTCTTCTTCGCTGACCTCGTTTGCGCCGCATTCCACCATCAGGATCACGTCGCGGGTGCCTGCCATCCGTAGATCGAGGTCAGAATACTCAATTTCGGTAAATGTTGGGTTGACAAGGTATTGACCATCGATTCGCCCAATGCGAACTGCGCCAATTGGTCCGCCCCAAGGAATATCCGAGATGGCAAGTGCTGCAGAAGCAGCATTGACGGCGAGGATATCAATGGGGTTTTCCCCGTCTGACGAAAGAGAATACAAAATAATTTGAACTTCGTTGCGCAGATCTTTGGGGAAGAGAGGTCGTAAGGGGCGGTCGGCAAGACGGGCAGTTAAGATCGCCTCGTCTGAAGGTCGTCCTTCGCGACGGAAAAACGAGCCAGGAATTCTACCGCCGGCGTACATCCTTTCTTCGTATTCAACGGTGAGAGGGAAAAAATCAACGCTTTCCTTGGGTTCACTGCTCATCGTTGCGGCTGCAAACACAACCGTATCCCCAACCCGAATGGTTACTGCGCCCCCTGCCTGGGCAGCAATTTTGCCTGTTTCGATTTGAAAACGTTTATTTCCGACTACGGTTTCAACAATTACACTTTCTGGTTTCATTTTCTTTCCTATTTTTTGAAGATGATTGATTATCCCCGTACAATTTTGTTTAAGGAATGAGAGTAGATGAGAAAAAGTACCCATCTACTCCCTGTGTCCTATTTGCGGCGGATATTAAGACGATCGGTTAATGCAGTATACCGGTTATAGTCATTGCGGCGAAGGTAGGCCAGTAAGCGGCGTCGTCTGCCAACTAACTTAAGAAGGCCGCGTCTTGACGACTCATCGTGCTTATGAGCTTTAAGATGCTCGGTAAGCTGGTTGATTCGGGTAGTAAGTAAGGCAATTTGTACTTCCGGAGATCCCGTGTCGTTGCTGTGACGGGAAAACTCCTGCATTAACTTTTGTTTTGACTCCTTATCTAGTGTCATGACTTCTGCTCTCCTAAATCTAAATTCCTGTGCAGGTCTCCAATTCCAGAGCTTGTTAAGCCTTGGAATGGCCTAGTCACGATAAGGTATTATAACATAAAACTGTCCTGATTAATCCTGCTTTAAACGTATTCATATCCGATTTGAGGTCATTTTAGCGCTTGACCAGGGCACTGAGATCCTTTTGCAATTCAATGGGAAAAGCATGCAAACAGGATTTGATCAATTTTTTTACATCCGCTGAGGGATTTTCGATTAACGTGGTATGCATTAGATAAGCCATCTCTTTGGGTGATTTTGCGATCAAGTTGTTACAAATCGAGACGATATCCGCATAAATTTGAGCAGGACAACGATTGAGATAGGGAGAAATTACCTTGAATAGGAGGGGAAGGTCACTAAATGAGATTGAAAGACTGATTTGATCCAGAACGAAAAAGCCAAACCTGCGGACGTTGATACGTTCGTCAACAATCCATTTTTGAGCCTGATTAATTAGGGTTGCTGGTAGTTTTGTCCGAAATGGGTTCGTCACATGTTTTGCGATGGATTCGATAAACTCGTTGTGGACGCAGGTTGATACCCATTGTTCAGCAATTTTAAACAGTTCTTTTTCCATCTCTATAGGAAGATTTTCTAAGATAGAAATTGCCAAGTCTTTACACTCTTGAATGGGTAGTTCCCACAATTCCTTTGCAATTGCGAGGGCTTGCTCTGGCTGTGATTGGCTTATGGAAGCAAGTTCCCTTTTTAAAGCCCGGATGAGGGGTTGAGGTACATGGTAACTCCGTAACGACGAGGGTAAGGTTACCATTTCACCGGGACGATAAGTGTGGTCAGAATAACTCTCCAATAAGTTTTTGATAGCAGTAATGAAAAGTTCAACATTGGATTGTTTGGCAAAACAGAGCTGAATTTGTTGCTGGAGTCGAGAGGGGTCGATGACTGGCATGGTAGTCTATTTCCAGGTCCTCTGATAATTCTTATTCAACTTCTCTAAAGTAGCTTTCTCGAGATCGATATCGGACAGCGAGGAAATTTGCAATAAATAGAGAAGCACATCCGCAAGTTCTTCGGCGAGTTTATCCCGATTAGATGGGTTTTCTTGCCATTGAAATTGCTCAAGAACCTCACAGGCTTCTAGGACTAAAGAAATTGCAAGATTTTTGAGTGTCTGAGGGCGAGAGCTATTTTGTTCGTACCAGCCCTTGGATTCAACAAAACGGTGCATTTGTTGGGTAAGTTCTCTAATTTCCATAAGATGGATTATATGGTTGTTGGATTGAGACGTCAATTCTAACCCAGAGGTTATTTCCATTTATGGATATTCAGAAATGATGATTCCAATAGCGACCTGATAAAAGGATCAGCGCATCAATTGGGTGCGTGTTATACTCTAACATCATGCGAATAATCCTGACCCATGAAGTAGCTGATTTTGATGCTATTGCATCTTTGTTGGGAGCATATTTTCTAGATCCCAATAGCATTCCGGTATTACCTCGCAAAATCAATCGGAATGTACGTGGCTTCTTGACGTTATATGGCGCCGAGTTACCCTTTGTGGAGTTGCGAGATTTGCCTTTGGAGGCAATTGAAACCATTACCCTGGTGGACACGCAAACGATGACAACGCTAAAAGGGGTAACATCGCAAACAAAGGTGCGTGTGATCGACCATCATCCCTTAAGGGAAGATATTCCGACAGACTGGAATATTACCCTATCGGCTACAGGAGCGAATACCACTCTCTTAATTGAGTTGATTCGCGGTCAAGAAATTACTTTTACGCCAGTGCAGGCGACGCTGTTATTACTGGGCATTTATGAAGATACAGGGGCACTGACATACACTCGCACAACGCCGCGTGATTTGCAAGCTGCTGCCTTTCTACTTGAGCAAGGTGCGAGCCTGTCCGTTCTGGCAAACTTTTTATTTCATCCACTTTCGGATGACCAGATGAAGATTTTTCATCAGTTGCAGTCAAATTATCAAACTGTAAATATTCATGGACACCGGATTGTCCTTGCAAAAGCCGAAATTGGGAACCTGGAGGCAGAACTTTCTTCAATTGCGCATAAGTTACGTGATGTTCTAGAACCGGATGCCTTGTTTGTCCTTGTTCAAACGAAGAGCGGAATACAGATGATTGCCCGATCAACCAATGATGATATTGATGTTGCAAAGGTTGCTCAAAAATTTGGAGGAGGCGGCCACGAGCGCGCGGCTGCCGGTTTGGTTCGAGATCGATCGATGGCAGCTTTAGAGACCGAACTGGTTGAATACCTTAAAGAGATTGTCACTCCAGCGATTGTTGTTGCTCAAATTCTATCTCGTGACCCTCAACTTGTTCCGCCTGAAATGGGAGTACATGAAATTGCTTCTCTCATGCAGAAATATGGACACGAAGGTTATCCTGTCGTTGAAAACGGCCAAGTCATCGGTCTGGTAACTCGTCGAGCAGTTGATCGAGCCATTGCTCATAAATTGAATTTGACTGCCAGACAAATCATGGAGGCCGGGCAGGTGACGGTATCTCCACACGAATCCCTCGAAACCGTTCAGGCTTTGATGACTGTCAGTGGCTGGGGGCAAATACCGGTTGTAAGCAATGATGGCAAGATTATTGGCATTGTAACCCGGACGGATGTCATTAAAGCGCTCCCGGTGGGCGGTCGTTTACCTTCTAGAGTTAATCTTGCCAATCGTTTGGAGAAGATCTTACCGCCAGCTCAGGTGATTTTGATTAAGCTGGTATCTCAAATTGCTTTGGAAAATCGTTTAGCCCTCTATATTGTGGGTGGGTTTGTGCGAGATTTGCTTCTGGAAAAACCCAGTATGGATTTTGATCTGGTTGTCGAAGGGGATGCTATCGCGCTTGCGAAAGCTCTGCGCTCTCGATTTGGAGGTAGGGTAACGAAACATGATCGCTTTCGAACGGCAAAGTGGTTTATTGATAAAAATCACCCCAGGCTCATCAAGGAGTATCAAGAATTTTTTGAAGGTGGAGAAGCAACCTTACTCTTAGAGGAACTTCCTGCAACGCTGGATTTTGTTACTGCCAGGACGGAGTTTTATACCCATCCAACTGCGTTGCCCATGGTTGAGCCCAGTAGTATAAAATTGGATTTACACCGCAGGGATTTCACGATTAATACCCTTGCGATTCGCTTAGATGGCACACACTATGGAGAACTACATGATTATTGGGGAGGCTTGAGCGATCTGAGACGAGGTTTGATTCGGGTTTTGCATTCGCTCTCGTTTGTTGATGACCCAACGCGGATCTTGCGGGCTATTCGCTTTGAGCAAAGATTTCATTTCCGGATCGAAGAACGCACCCTTCAACTTATTATCGACGCCCGAAATCTGCTCTCAAGGGTGTCGGGTGATCGCATTCGCCATGAGCTTGACTTGATATTTGTTGAAGAGCGAGTTTTGGCTATGCTCGACCGCCTTCAGGAATTGGGTATTTTCGAATATATCCATCCTGAATTATGCTGGGATGAATGGATCAGGGAACGCAGTCGTCGTTTATGGCTCATTGACCCGCTAGAGTTTGGTATTGATCTGGAGCCTGTGGATGCTGTTGCCCGCCGAGATCTTTTTTACCTTTTCTTATTATGCCGCTTGGATGAAAATAGTCTACATACAATTCTTGAACGCCTGAAACTGCCTTCATCCTTAAGAAAAAAAGTACGAGACGCAAATCGCTTATGGGCAATCAAAGACCAGTTTTCACAGATGGATCAATTGACTGCTGTCGCTCAATTTGATGGAGTTGATCCCACTGTTGCCTATGGATTAGGGCTTATGGAGGATGAAGATAGCAAAATGGTACCTCTGATCAAGTTCTATTTTACAAAATGGATCAAAACCAAATGTTATACCGATGGTCGCTTGCTAAAACAAATGGGGATTTCTCCAGGCCCATTATACCGGCAGATATTGAATGAGCTTAAATTAGCCTGGATTGAAGGACGCATAAAGAGCGAACAGGAAGAAATGGAATTATTGAGCGAAATGATCAAATCGGTTGTTTGAAATTATGAATCAGAATGGTGTTATTCGCCTGCTTCGAATCTCCGATTTGCCTGCACTTGAATGGGGTGGAGAATATATCCATTTTCGCCGGGTTTATCGAGAAGTCTACGAGCAATATCGGATTGGTCGCACCTTACCATGGGTCATCGATACGCCAACCGATGGGATCATCGGTCAGTTATTTGTCCAGCTTGACAGCCAAAACAAGCGTTTGGCGGATGGATTTTTGAGAGCTTATCTGTTTTCCTTTCGGGTTAAGCCTGAATTCCAACGAAAAGGCTGGGGAACGAAATTATTAAGTTACGTCGAGTTGGTTTTATTAGAGCAAGGATTCCAGTGGACAACATTGAGAGTATCGAAGGATAATGACCTTGCGCGTCAATTTTATGAACATCGAGGATATTCTATTGTGGCAGAAGAGCAAGGGGAATGGAGGTATGTCGATCATCTGGGCATTGCACAGGCAGTGGTCGATCCGTCGTACCGAATGGAGAAATGCATAATGAAAGAAAAATCCCCTTGCTAAAGCTGACATATCATGGTAAAATATCGTCGCTCGTTAGCGGGTTATGAACCGTTGTTGCTGAAAAGTGGGTGCCCCCCACTTTTCTTCTTGTAATCAAGGAGACAGGTTTTTGGTTGTCATTATGGAGTACGGAAAGAAATGAAGAATGAGTTTGTTTTGGCTTTCAATGAGCTTTTGGAAGAGAAACAATTACCCAAAGATATTATTATGGGCGCATTGGAATATGCGATGGTTTCGGCATACCGCAAAGCCGAAAACGCCTCGAATGCTCAACACATTGAAGCCAAGATTGACTTACAGACGGGGCGTGTTACGATCTACGCTGAAAAGGAAATCGTAGAGACGGTGCAAGATCCCCGTACGGAGGTCTCTTTAGAGGAAGCACTGAAGATCGATCCGAATGCCAAGATTGGGGGGATGATCGTTGTTGATAGCACGCCAAAGGATTTTGGTCGGGTTGCAGCGCAAACGGCGCGTCAGGTGATTCAGCAAAGGATTAGAGAGGCTGAACGTGAAGCCCAATTACAATACTTCAAGCGTCAGGTAGGGGAGATTGTGAGCGGGATGATTCAGGCCATAACCCCGAACGGCTTGACTTTGGGTTTAGAGATGAAAGCCGAGGGAATCATGCCCCGTAAGGAAATGATCCCAGGCGAACGCCATCGTGTCCATGAGCGCATCCGCGCCTTGTTATTGGAGGTAAAGGACAGCAGCAAAGGCCCGCAAATCATTCTTTCGCGAGCTCACCGCAATTTCTTGCGAAGATTGCTGGAAAACGAAGTCCCCGAGATCTACCATGGAATGGTTGAGATTCGATCGATAGCTCGAGAGCCTGGACAAAGATCGAAGGTTGCTGTAGCAGCCTTGCAGGCAGGAGTTGATCCGGTTGGGGCATGTGTAGGAATGCGAGGTGTGCGTATTCAGGCAATTGTCCGGGAATTAAACGATGAAAAAATTGATGTGATTGAATGGAATCCGGATCCGGCGATATATATTGCCAAAGCTTTGAGCCCTGCCAGGGTTACCGGTGTGTATCTGAGCAATCGTGGAAAAGGGACGAAGACGGCAACTGTTGTGGTACCTGAAGATCAACTGAGCCTTGCGATTGGTCGCGATGGCCAAAACGCTCGGTTAGCAGCTCGATTGACTTCTTGGCGGATTGATATCAAAAGCCTGCCAGAAGCTGCTATCGATGCTTTAAACAAAATCCAAAAAGAGCCAGAATATGCCACCTTTGCAGAACTGGAGAAAGATGTCATTCCGCAAATTCAGCAAATTCTGAACAAAAAAGCAGAAGGTAGGCCGGTTACTCCAGAAGAATACCAACTGATGAGCCAGTTTGTCGATCGAGTAGAGCGAGGTATCCTGAGACAACGAGAAGGGGTTCTACGTGCAGAAGAAGAAAAACAGATTATTGCGGCAGCAAACATTCCGGATGAAGCTTTTGAGATCCCATTAGAAGATATTGGCTTACCGCTTCGTTACACAACGCTACTAAACGGCGCCGGTTTTCTCTCGGTTGGCGATTTGATGCTACAACTCAAGCTCGACCCGAACAAGATTTTAGCCTTGGAAGGAATTGGCGCCAAAGCCATGGCTGCAATTGAGCAAGCGTTGGCAAATTTCTCCTTGCCAAAGACTGAAACCACTGAACAAGAAATGGTTGAGGAAGAGCCCGCGACATTAGAAGAAAGGGTTGAGGATCAGGAACCGGCTGAGCAAATTCCAGAAGTTGTAGAGTTTGCACAAGAAGTGTCACAAGCCGAGATCGGTGAGGAGGAAGAAAGTACGCAACCTGCTTTGGTACAACCAGACGGGGAAGCAGAAACTGCTGAACCAGTGGTGACTGAAATCCCTTTGGATGAAGAAAAAGAAATCGGGCAAGAAGAAGAAACTCCACAGGAAACTGAGGAACCAACCTTAGAGGAAATATTCAAGTGGTCTCCCGATCAAATCGAAATTGACTACACCTTGGTTACCGAAGATGACGAAGAAGAGTCTGAATCTGATAAGAAAAAGAAGAAAAAGAAGAAGAAATATGTAGAATATGAATATGATCCTGACCAGGCTGCTACAGTCGCCAAGAAAAAACGAAAGCGCGGCGGCGCAGACTGGGATGATGAATGGAATCTCTGACTAAACCAGAAACCATGATGACAAAAAAACCTTCCAAACCTAAACATATCCCGTATCGAACATGTGTGGGTTGTCGGGAGGTACAACCGAAAAGAACCTTGATTCGTATTGTGAGAGGACCAGATGGCGTCGAAGTGGACTTGAGCGGAAAAAAGCCGGGACGCGGAGCGTATCTTCATGATCAGAAATCTTGTTGGGAGAACGCCCTAAAAGGTAGCCTGGTGAAAGCTTTGAAAGTCCAATTAACGGCAGAAGAGCAAGAAAAATTGCTGGCGTTTGCGAGATCTTTGCCTCAATAATAGAGAAAATGATCGAATAGATCAAGCTTATTTTCTAAAAATTTGCGCCTGCCTTCTCGCCGCGAGTCAGTGTCCTCTCAAAGGAGGTATGTTATGAGCAATAATGGGCAGAGCGTAAAGCAAATCGAATTGCCGGCCACCATTACCATACGAGACCTTGCAAAGGTTATCGATGCTAGCCCAATTGACATTATTAAGAAATTAATGGCAAATGGTGTCATGGCAAATATTAATCAGCAAATCGATTTCGATACAGCCGCAATTGTAGCGGCTGAGATGGGCTATGAAGCTACTCTGGAAGCGGATGAAAGTGAGAAAAAAGAAGACTATGGGGAGATTCCGCTCTGGAGAAGAATCATTATGGCGGAGGACCCCAGCCAGCTTGTCAGGCGTCCCCCAGTTGTAACCATTTTGGGGCATGTTGATCATGGGAAAACAACCTTATTGGATGCGATTCGGCACACCAATGTGGCGGAAGGAGAAGCAGGCGGCATAACTCAGCACATCGGCGCTTATCAGGTCGAGCATAACGGGCGGTTAATTACGTTTTTGGATACTCCAGGGCATGCGGCTTTTACAGCCATGAGGGCAAGAGGTGCGCAGGGAGCAGATCTGGTTGTGTTGGTTGTCGCTGCTGATGATGGCGTAATGCCCCAGACAAAAGAAGCAGCAGCTCACGCAAAAGCTGCTCATGTTCCGATTCTGGTGGCGATTAATAAGATTGATAAACCAAACGCTGATATAGCCCGGGTAAAGCAACAACTGGCTGAAATCGGACTAGTCCCAGATGAGTGGGATGGGGATACGATTGTGGTACCTATCTCAGCCAAACAGAAAAAGGGACTAGATGATTTGCTGGAAGCAATTTTACTGATTGCGGATAACATGGCTATCCATGCTAATCCAAAAGGCAAAGTGATTGGTACGGTTATTGAAGCGAAAGTCGATCGCGCGAAGGGAGTTTTAGCTACATTATTAGTTCAGAATGGTACTTTAGAAGTTGGTGATGTTGTCCTGGCCGGAACTGCATATGGACGGATCAAAGCAATGTTCGATTTTAACGGCAAGAAAGTTCGCAAAGCGACCCCTTCAACTCCGGTATCTGTCATGGGGTTGAATGATGTTCCTCATGCAGGAGAAATGTTTGAAGTGGTGGAATCGGAGCGCGAAGCCCGAAATATAGTCATGGAACGCTTGCAGAGTTCTAAACAATCTGAAGCAGCGGTGAAAAAAGCGGTTTCATTAGAACAACTCTTCGACCGCTATAAATCTGGAGAAGTGCATGAATTACGCTTGATCGTTAAGGCAGATGTGCAAGGTTCTTTGGAACCGATCGTAAATTCGTTAAAGGAACTCAGCAAAGGTGAAATTGCGGTCAATATCCTTCACGCCGAAACGGGAAACATCAGCGAAAACGACGTCATGTTAGCGGCAGCATCTAATGCTGTCATCATTGGCTTTAATGTTCAAGCGGATGTAGCGGCGCGAAATATGGCGGAATCGGAAGGTGTATCTATCCGACTTTATGATATTATATATCGCTTGACGGAAGACGTCGAAAAAGCCCTGAAGGGCATGTTAGAACCGGAGGAGAAGGAAAAAATCCTTGGCCATGCAGAAGTGCGAGCGATATTCCGCATCTCTAAAGTCGGTAATGTTGCAGGATGTTTTGTCCGGGACGGCGAAATTCGCCGCAATGCGCGTATTCGGGTGTTGAGAAATGGCGAAACCATCGGAGAGGGGGCAGTGGCGTCCTTGAAACATCTAACCGAAGATGTGCGAGAAGTAAAACAAGGGTTTGAATGCGGCATTGCAATCAAAGGTTTTGATGCTTTTCAAGTTGGAGATGTGCTTGAATGTTTCATTCTTGAAAAGGCACAGGCAAGTAAGGATGTGTTTTAAGCGAGGGTAGCGTGGTATCGAAGATACGCTTGGAAAGAATAATCGAACGGGTAAAAGAAGAATTGGCGGAGTTATTGCTCCATAGCGTATCCGATCCCCGTTTAACGGGTGTTTATGTAACGGATGTACGGATCGATCGCGAGTTGGCTTATGCGGATATTTATGTTTCTGCCATTGAGGGGCAAGAGCGAGCAAAAGAGATTCTTGAAGGTTTAGAACATGCCCAAGGCTTTTTGAGACGTGAGCTTTCTCGTTCGGTTGAGTTGCGGGTTTTCCCAAAGCTGCGATTTCATTGGGATCCAACTCCAGAAAGAGCAGAGCGAATAGAGAGGTTACTTGCTTCCTTAAGGGAGGAAGCTAACCTCGCGGATAAGGAGACAGAAGATCAGGAAGATCAATGAGCAGGCATCCATGCACTTTGATTGGTGAGGCATTGCAAACCGCTGAACGTTTATTGTTGGTAACCCACATTCGCCCCGATGGCGATGCAATTGGATCTTTGCTGGGGCTGGGACTGGCTTTATTCGAAGCGGGAAAATCCGTTCAAATGGTTCTTGATGATCATGTACCCCTTCAATTCCAACATCTTACTGGATCGGACAGAATACAAAACAAAATTCAAGAGGACTTTGACTTGTCAATTGCGTTAGATTGTTCCGATCGATCCAGATTGGGGAAATTCGGTCAAGAATCGATCGAATGGAATATCAATATCGATCATCACATCACGAATGATGGCTATGCCAAAATTAACTTGATCGAAACCGAAGCAGTGGCTACGGCTGAAATCATAGCAACCAACCTGGAGGGTTGGGGTTTCAAAATTAGCAAAGCGGTAGCGAATGCACTCTTGATGGGTATCTTAACGGATACGATTGGTTTTCGGACCTATAATATGCGCTCAGATGTGCTCAGGATGGCAGCGAAATTAATGGACAGCGGAGCCAATCTCCCTGATCTTTACGCTCGCAATGTTTACCAAAAACCCTTCGAAGCGGTAAAAATGTGGGGAAGTGGGTTGTCCAGGTTACAAAGGAAAGATGGTATTATCTGGACAATACTGACAAACCAGGATCGGAAACTGGCTGGTTATCCGGGTAAAGATGATGCCGATATGATCAATTTATTAACCGCTATCGAAGATGCAAAAATTAGTGTTGTCTTTGTTGAACAACCAAATGGAAAGGTAAAAGTAAGCTGGCGAGCTGTGCCTGGTGTGGATGTCTCTCAGGTCGCTGCCCAGTTCGGAGGTGGCGGTCATCCTGCTGCAGCCGGTGCAGAACTGAGCGGAGAAATCCAAAACCTTTCTGAAATTGTTCTCGAGAAAACTTATCTTCTCTTGAAAGAAAATCAAAGGAATTCTGAAAATTCTAAGGAATACAGGGTGAAACTATGAATTCAGATCAAAACATTAAAAATATTGTCTCTGGAGTATTAGTTGTCGATAAACCGATTGGTTTGACCTCGCATGACGTTGTCCAAATCATCCGCAGAGGGACGGGAATCCGTCGGGCAGGTCATACGGGCACACTCGATCCACGCGCTTCAGGAGTCCTGGTTGTATTAATCGGGCCTGCGGTGCGATTGAGTGAATATGTAGCTGCTTCCGATAAACGATATCAGGCTACCATCCGGCTAGGTAGCTCAACCGACACTTACGACTCCGAAGGATCGGTCACCGAAACCAATACCTGGGAAAATATCACCGAAGAGGAGTTCAATCGCGTCTTGCAAAAGTTCGTCGGTGAAATCGAACAAGTGCCTCCTCCCTATTCGGCGGTCAAGGTCAAGGGTAAAAAAGCTTATGATCTGGCAAGAGAGGGGGAAGAGGTTGAGTTAACCCCGCGAATTATTCAGGTCTACCACCTCGAAGTGCTGGAATGGGCGCCTCCTGAGGTGGTCATTGATGTTTATTGCTCATCGGGTACTTACGTTCGCTCGTTAGCAAATGATCTCGGTAAAGAATTGGGTTGCGGCGCGCATCTCATCGGCTTAAGGCGCACAAAGAGCGGTAAATTTACCCTTCGGGATGCCATTCCACTACGAAAATTGCAGGAAGCGTTTGAAAACGGCACATGGTACCGTTATTTAATTCCGGCTGCCGAAGCTCTGGCAGAATGGCCAATGGTCGAATTGGATGCTGATCAGGTTGAACTTGTTCGGCATGGACATCGTATTCCGGGCGAGCCCACTGAAAAAGGCTGGGCGCGAGGCGTAAGTCAACAGGGTGATCTGGTAGCCCTCCTTGAATACGATGCTGAAACAGGAGAATGGCAACCTCGCAAGGTGTTCTTTCAGTAGTTAAATTAAATTTCTATGCACCATACCTGGTCGTTAGATGATCTCTCGCTAGATGGGTCTTGTGTTTCTATTGGAACCTTTGATGGTGTACACCTCGGCCATCAGGAGATCATCCGCCAGTTAGTCATTAAAGCAAAACAAACAGGACTGCCCGCGGTCGTTGTCACTTTTTTCCCCCATCCCGATCGGGTGTTGGGGAAGAAAGAGGGGCGCTTTTATCTATCAACTCCTGAAGAGAAGGCGGAAATGCTCGGAAATTTGGGGGTAGATGTTGTGTTAACCCATCCCTTTGACCAGGAGGTAGCCAATCTCTCAGCGATAGAATTCCTGACACGGTTGAAGAAAAGGATCGCCTTTCGCATCCTGATCGTTGGGTATGATTTTGCTTTGGGAAAAAGACGAGAGGGGACGGTGGAGCGTCTTGCTGAGCTTAGCTTAGAGCTTGGCTATGAGTTGCACGTGATACCCCCGGTACGGATCAACGGTGAAATCGTCTCGTCAAGTCTCCTGCGCTCGCTCTTGAATGAAGGGAATATCATCAAGGTAAACAAGTTCTTAGGACGGCCATTTTTCTTGAGTGGTAAAGTGATTCAAGGAGATGGCCGTGGGAGGAGTTTGGGAATCCCAACCGCCAATCTGGATATCCTGCCCGAACGTGCTGTTCCGTTGCATGGCGTCTATGTCTGTCATGCAATTGTGAATCAACAAAGGTATGGGGCGGTGGTGAATGTGGGCGTACGACCTACTTTTGAAAATGAACCAGTAGCACCGCGGGTCGAAGCTCATCTTTTAAATTTTGATGCAGATTTATATCAGGAAACCTTAGCGCTGGAGTTTTTAGACCGGTTGCGAGACGAAAGACGTTTTCCGTCTAAGGATGCTTTGGTGGAACAAATTCAGCGGGACATTCTCAAAGCCCGTCAAATACTCGGTTCGCCGGTTACGGATCAAAAGGGCTGAGGTGAAAAATGAGAGCTTATTTAAATTTACTGGCACATATCTTGAACCATGGGGTTCAAAAGCAAGATCGCACAGGAATCGGAACGTTATCTGTATTTGGATATCAAATGCGTTTCGACCTGGAGGATGGATTTCCGATCCTTACCACGAAAAAAATCCACCTTAAATCGGTAATTTATGAATTGCTATGGTTCTTGCGTGGAGATACGAATGTGCGCTATCTTCAGGCACATGGCGTGCGCATTTGGAATGAATGGGCAGACGAGAATGGCGATTTAGGTCCGGTTTACGGTGCCCAATGGAGATCGTGGCGAGGAGCAGACGGTAAGACAATTGATCAAATTGCACAAGTAGTGCATGAAATCCAGCATAATCCCAATTCAAGAAGGATGATCGTGAGCGCCTGGAATGTTGCCGAATTGGAAAAGATGGCATTACCGCCCTGTCATTGTCTCTTTCAATTCTATGTAGCAAACGGTCGCCTTTCCTGTCAGCTTTATCAGCGCTCAGCAGATGTTTTTTTGGGAGTACCGTTCAATATTGCTTCTTATTCGCTCTTAACAATGATGATGGCACAAGTGACCGGGTTGCGCGCCGGTGAATTTGTTCATACTTTTGGGGATGTTCACCTCTATCTCAACCATGTAGAGCAGGCAAAGTTACAGCTAAGCCGTGAGCCATTTCCGCTACCTCAGATGAAAATTAATCCTGAGGTAAAGGATATTTTTTCGTTTAAGTATGAGGATTTTGAATTGCTAAATTATCGTTCCCATCCTCATATCCCTGCTGAGGTAGCTGTGTGAAGCTCTCGATCATTGCAGCCATGGACGAACGAGGGGGAATTGGATGGCAAAATCGTTTGCCATGGCATTTACCAGATGATCTAAAACGTTTCAAGCAATTAACGATGGGGCACTACTTAATCATTGGTCGAAAGACTTACGAGTCTATTGGGCAACCTTTGGTGGGTCGTAAGATGATTGTCCTTTCGAGAAGCCAAAAAACGCCTTTGCAGCAAGGAGTTTTGGTGGTTGGAAATTTAGAATCAGCATTAGAGATTTGCCACCAGGCTAAGGAAAATGAGGTTTTTGTTGCTGGAGGAGCAGAAGTCTTTGAGGCAGCCTTACCTATCGCCGATAAACTTTATTTGACAAAAGTTTTAGCGGTAGTCGAAGCCGATACATTTTTCCCGTCCTGGGATGAGGGTGAATGGATGATTGTCTATCGATTTGACCATCCCAGCGATGAGAGACATGCTTTTGCATTTCAATTTATTGATTATGTCAGGAGAAAGCCTCGAGTTACGAGGCAGTCCTTAACTTCGTAATTAGCCTGCGGTAGCATGGCTACTGCATTCCATAGAGATTTTTGCCTGCGATGGCATAAGGAAATACAAATTCCTTTGATTGGCAGGGTGTGATCCTATTCTCGTCAACTATTGCATGTTGCCCAAATTTGTCCTTGACAGATTAAGGAAAATAGATATAATGACGCACAATTCAGTGACAGAAAACGTTGACGAGGAAAAGTAAGCTACTTACGGCTTTTCAGAGAGCAAGGGACGGTGCAATCCTTGCAAGTACGAGGTGGCTGAATGGTTCTCTGAGTGCCAGGCGAAAGGTTAATTCCAAGTAGCCGATGCCGGCGCAACCGCCGTTATCATGGGAAAGGGTATCGGTAATGACTCACCTGTACCCGATAATGAGTGAGGCTGGCCTTTTTTCTTCCCGTTGCAACACCAACGGGATTTTTCATTAAAAAAAGGCTGCCTAACCGGGGTGGCACCGCGGACAGCGCGTTCGTCCCCATCGTGGGATGAGCGCGTTTTTTGTTTCAAGCAATCAAATCTTTAAATGTCAGGAGGCTGAAAATGTCTGAAACAACCCGTTTTATCCTCAATGAGAGCGACCTGCCGAAATATTGGTATAACATTAATGCCGATATGCCGGTCGCTCCTGCGCCAGTTTTACACCCGCAAACCTTAGAGCCAGTCACACCGGATTTCTTGTCTGTGCTTTTCCCGATGGAATTAATCCTTCAGGAAGTCAGCACGGAACGATATATCGAAATTCCCGAGGAAGTGCGCGAGATTTACAAACTCTATCGTCCAACCCCGCTGATCCGCGCCCATCGACTGGAGAAAACACTCCAAACCCCAGCCCACATTTACTACAAATATGAGGGAGCTTCTCCAGCAGGCAGCCATAAACCGAATACTGCGATTGCACAGGCTTTTTACAATAAGATTGCCGGCACTCATGCCCTGACGACGGAAACCGGAGCTGGCCAGTGGGGATCGGCATTAGCCCTGGCTTGCAACTTTTTTGATCTAGACCTGGAAGTTTATATGGTTAAGGTTTCGTACCATCAAAAGCCCTATCGGCGGATTATGATGGAGAGTTATGGGGCAAAAGTGTATGCCTCTCCGACCAATCTTACCCAATTCGGCCGCTCAGTCCTGGAACAAGACCCCAACTCGAACGGTTCACTGGGTATCGCAATTTCCGAAGCAGTAGAGGTTGCTGCGACTTCGGGAGGCAAAAAGAAATACAGTTTAGGAAGCGTTTTAAACCATGTCTTACTCCATCAAACGGTGATAGGCGAAGAGGCTTTAAAGCAAATGGATATGGCGGGGGAATATCCGGATGTAGTGATCGGTTGCGTGGGTGGGGGTTCTAATTTTGCCGGGATCGCCTTTCCATTTCTGCGTCTGAATTTGTTGGAAGGGAAGAAAACTCGGATTGTGGCTGTAGAACCAGCAGCAACGCCCTCCCTAACCAAAGGTGTCTATACTTTTGATTATGGAGATACGGCAAGGATGGCGCCGATTGTTAAGATGCATACCCTGGGACATACCTTTATGCCTGCGCCAATTCACGCTGGAGGTCTAAGGTATCATGGAATGGCTCCGACAGTTAGCGCGCTTTATGATGCCGGATATATTGAGGCTGTGGCGGTCAAACAATTAGCAACTTTTGAAGCTGCATTGCAATTTGCTCGAGCGGAAGGGATCATCCCGGCACCGGAGAGCGCTCATGCAATTCGCGCGGCGATCGATGAAGCCCTTGATGCCAAGGAGAAAGGAGAACAACGCGTGATCTTGTTCAACCTTTCCGGGCATGGCAATTTTGATATGTCTGCTTACCAGGCTTATCTGGATGGCAAGCTCGAAGATTATAGCTATCCAGAGGAAGAGGTGAGGAGGGCAATGGAATATTTACCCAAAGTTCAGCTTGCCGCGTAAATAGAACGAACTTTCCATTGAGCAAGTTGGTTCAAGAGGCTTTGCCTTCTTGAACCAACTTCTTTTCAGGGTAGAGCGGTGGAATTAATCGACAGAAACAATTGGAATGGTGAAGTAAAAGGTAGTTCCAACTCCCAACTGGCTTTCGAACCAGATTTGTCCTCCTTGAATTTCGACCAGGTATTTCGTTATGTTTAACCCGAGGCCGGTGCCTGGATTTTCGCGCACTTTCGGATCTTCAGCGCGAAAGAATTTCTGGAAGATTTTGGGTTGGTCTTCTGGTGAGATGCCTACACCCTGGTCGTGCACGGAAGATAAGATAACCCTCTGTTGCGCTTGTTCTTGTTTTGGGTTGGTTATTTCGGAACAGTGGACTTCGATCTTCGCTTCAGGGGGTGAATACTTTATCGCGTTGCTGATCAAGTTGTTGTAGATTTGAATTAATCGATTGCGATCGCACCATACCGAGGGTAAATCTGAGGGAAGATCAATAATGATTTGTTGCTTTTTCTCTTCCAGTTGCGTTGAAACGGTGCGAATAACTTCTTGAAGCACATCCTGAACGGAAACAGCCTCGAATTCTAAATGTAATTTGCCGGCTTCAATGCGGGAAATATCGGCTAAATCTGAAACAAGATTTGCCATTCGGTTCACATTGGCGCGAATTGTGGATAAGAAATTGGCTTGCACTTCGTTGATTGGCCCAACGGCGCCTTGGGCTATAAGATCTGCATATCCCTTAATCGCCGTCATCGGTGTCTTGAGTTCATGAGATACCAGGGAAACAAATTCACTTTTAGCGTTATTGGCCTGTTGGACTTCTGAATATAAAATCGCGTTTGAGAGCGCTATAGCTGCATGAGAGCAGAGACGGGCAAGAAAAGATTGCGTATCCGGTGGACAAAAATCGCTCCGATAACTTTCCAAAACCAGCAGGGCGATAACTTGCTCTTCTCTAACTAACGGGAAGAGAGCGGATTTTTGCCCATTTTCTAAGAAAGTGCTTTGGGAAGTCAATTGAGCCTCAACGATGGATGGATCAAAAGGTAAGGCATCAAGCGGATACGCAGCAGAAGAAGTTGTTTTATAGCCAATCCAATGGATGGGTTGGAAACAATTTTCCTTAACCAAGCCTATTGTACCGGCCTCAGCCTGTGACTGACGTTTTGCATGATGTAAAGTAATCGCAAGTGTTCGCTCGATTTCGAGGCTTGTGTTTAGTTCGCGATCGATCTGTTGCAGGGTTGCCAATTCGTTTAATCTTGACTGCAAGGCTTGATCGGTTTGGGCATACTTCAGGGCGTTAGCCAGCGCAATGGAGACCTGATGCCCTAGCGTGGTAATGAGTTCCCGATCGTCTTGGATAAAGGGTTGTGATTTTGAGAATCTGGTCAGCAAAAGGAGGCCAATCAAGCGCTTTTCGATAAACAGGGGATTAATTAAGAGCTGTCTTATCTCTTCGACCGCATCGGTCGGTTCAAGACGTTCGACTACCGTTTGTCCGAGCTGGGTGGCTTTGTGAATCGCTTCAAGGGTATGGGTATCTAGCTGGATTTTTTGTAAACCGTCCGATGTTGGCGATAAAAAGTCGCCGCTGGTTTCATCGAATATCAACGCAAAAAACCGGTCACAGGGAATAAGTTGCTGCCCTTGACTTTGAACAATATCTAAAATCTTTTCCAGTTCGAGGGAGGCGGTTAAACTGCGTCCTATTTCATTCAGGGCTGTCATCCTCTGTGCTTGAGTTTGAGTGGTTTGTAATAACCTGGATTTGATTAAGGCTGCGGCAGTTTGATCCGCGATCGCCTGGAGTATCTGAAGGTGTTTTTTTGAATAGGTGATTCCGATCGAACGATGAGCGATGCTGATTGTGCCCAAGGTATCTTTGCCTGAAAGGAGTGGAACACACATCCAGGATTGCAGAAATGGATATTTCGGGGGAATACCATGCAAACGGGCGGTTTGGCTGTAATCGTCAGTCTGTAAGGGTTTTGTTTTTTGTAGCACCACCCTTTCTAAATACTCATTGATGTCAAGGGGAACATTTTCCTGATCAAATTGACGTTCCCCTTCTTCGACCACAATCGCGAAGGAAAAAAGGTCTCCAACTGGATTGTAGGTAGATAACCAAAAATCTGTTAATGGCAGGATGTTTTCTGTTTGGGTAAAGATCAGTTCCAGTAAATCATCGAAGTGTAAAGTTACATTGATACCTTGAGCAAGTCGATTGATGATTTCCATTTGCTGGATTTGTTGCTGGACTTGCTCCTTTTCAAGCAAATGGTGAATCAAGAGAGCTGATATCCGACACAGCTCCTCGATAAAATCAACCTCCTGGCGAGTATATTTGAACTTTTGAGTAGGCATTCCTAAGCCAAGAAAGCCGATCAACCGATTTGCACATAGAAATGGGGAGCAGATGTTGATCTCCAGAAGGGTTAATTTAGCGCGATCATTTTGGGATAATTTGGGTAGAGTCTCATCAGCAAATAGAGCGATGGTTCGGCTTCTTTTTCGAAGTAAATCAACAAAAGGAGAGTTTTCGGGAAAGGTGACTTCATCCGTGGATAGTTTACTAGGCGAGTAAAGGATATAATTATTTGTTTCGTTTTTCCAGAGGAAGAGATAAAAGAATTGTGGTGCAATGGTCTTCGCAAGCGTTATCTCAAGCAAGCGATAGAACTCAGTGAAATTTTCGATATTCCCTAGGGAGAGGGAGAATTCTCGCTCAGCATTTCTAAATCTCTCGTCTATTGGAGGCGAGACAAATCTGAGCCAAGATTGAAAGGATGGTGGTTTTGTTGAGATCATAGCCGGTAAACCCTGCTGCACATTATTTCAGTTGTTCTGCATTAACATACCACAAAAGTCAAACTTTAAAACTTTCAAAACAGTTAACCTGAAAGGTATAATAAAGAGCGTTGTTATCCAAAATTGTAACAATTATTTGTAAAACAGCATCCAATATTGTGCAAAAATCCGCTTTACAAGAAAGGGAAAGAACATGAAAATTAACTTGAGTGGTGTTTCACCCATATCATCTACAGAGGATCTGAAAATCGAAAGGGTAAAAGTATTGGTGCTTGGCTCCGGTCCGGCCGGGTTGGCAGCAGCATTGTATGCTGCCCGGGCAGATACCAATCCCGTTGTTTTGGCCGGCATGGAGTTAGGGGGTCAGGTCTCATTAACCTACACGGTGGAAAATTATCCCGGGTTTCCCGATGGAATCGGCGGACAAGAACTGGTAGAGTTGTTTCAAAAACAAGCCGAACGCTTTGGAGCAAGAATCGATTTTGATCTTGCTACTGAAGTCAATCTAAAAGAGCGCCCTTTTGTCGTGAAAACTTACTCTAAAACTTATCTGGCAGACACCTTGATTATTGCGACCGGAGCAACGCCCAATCATTTGAACGTTCCTGGCGAAAAAGAACTGACCGGTAAAGGAGTATCTTACTGTGCAACGTGTGATGGTTGGTTCTTCAAGGATAAGGATGTGCTGGTTGTGGGTGGCGGTGATTCCGCTCTAGAAGAAAGTATTTTCCTGACCCGCTATGCCAGAAGTGTCACCATTGTCCATCGCCGAGACACCTTGCGAGCTGGAGCTATTTTACAAAAACGGGCGATGGACAATCCAAAGATATCATTTCTTTACAACACAATCGTAACCGAAATTATCGGTGAAGAATCGGTCAGGCAGGTGCGTTTAAAAAACGTCCAAACTGGTGAGGAGTGGTTGAAGGATACGGATGGCGTCTTTATCTTTATCGGGCATTCTCCGAACACCCAACTTTTTGAGGGGCAACTCGAGATGGACGCCGGGCGCTATTTGATTATCGATCAGCTTATGCAAACGAACATCCCTGGTGTGTTTGCTGCGGGTGAGGCAGCAGACCCACATTTTCGCCAGGTAATCACATCGGCAGGGATGGGAGCAGCAGCAGCTATGCGCGCTATTCATTACCTGCAAGAACAAACGGCTGAAAAGGTCAAGGTCTAACTTAGGAGAAAAATGTGAGATCAAAAGTATCTATAATTGGGGCAGGAATGACCGGGGCGACAACGGCGCACTGGCTGGCTGAACTTGAGATTGCCGATATTGTACTGATTGATGTGGTTGAAGGATTGGCTCAGGGCAAAGCATTAGATCTTCAACAAGCCATGCCTGTTTTGGGAAAGGATGTCAGAATCACCGGAGGAACAGACTACGCGCTTACCATAAATTCCGATGTGATTGTAGTTACGGCAGGGTTACCCAGGAAACCCGGTATGAGTCGCGATGACCTCCTGGCTGCTAATGCGGATATTGTGCGTCAAGCTGCTTTGAATACCATCCAGCATTCGCCGAATGCAATCTATATTATCTTGACTAATCCATTGGATGTCATGACTTATTTAACCTGGAAAGTGACCGGCTTGCCCTATAACCGGGTTTTCGGGCAAGCAGGAATTCTTGATTCAACGCGGATGGCGACCTTTGTGGCCGAGGAATTAGGGGTCAGTGTGGAGAACGTCCACTGTTATGTCCTGGGAGGACATGGAGACGAAATGGTTCCTCTTACCCACATTTCCAATGTGGCAGGAGTACCCCTTGACCAACTCTTGCCAGCGGAGAAATTAGCAGCCATTGTGGAACGAACCCGTAAAGGTGGCGGAGAAATTGTAAGCCTGTTGAAGATGGGAAGTGCTTTTTATGCCCCAGGGGTTGCAGTTGCCAAAATGGTCGAGGCGGTGCTACGCGATAAGCACCTGATTGCACCAATCTCTGCCTATCTACAAGGCGAATACGGTCTCAGCGATATTTACTTCGGCGTTGCAGCACAAATCGGACAAAGGGGTGTGGAGAAAATTATCGAATACTCACTAACCGAGAGTGAAAAAGAAGCCTTGCGAAAATCAGCGGCGAATGTTGCCGAGAACATAGCTAAGCTGAAATATTGAAATTCAAAACCTGGAGAAGTGTATGAACCTGAAAAAACAGATCGAAGATCAGCTACCTGGATGGAGGGCACGATTGAAACGTCTGATCACGGAGTATGGGAAAGTAAAGGTTGCTGAGATTAATATCGCCCAAATTCTTGGCGGCATTCGAGATGTCAAGGCGCTGGTTACCGATATTTCGTGTGTTGATCCCAACCAAGGCATCCGTTTGAGGGGCTATACAATTCCCGAACTGCTGCAAATGCTCCCAAAGCGACCAGGCGATGAGATGCCCTTTCTCGGCGGATTGTATTATTTGTTGTTAGTCGGTCGAATCCCAACCTTTGAAGAGGGCATGGAAATCGAAGAAGAGTGGAAGAAGCGGCAAAGCGTGCCAGAATATGTGTATGATGTTGTACGGGCGATGCCAAAGGATACAAGTGCGATGACATTGTTCTCGCAAGCGATCCTGGCTATGGAGCGGGAATCGCACTTTACTAGGGAATATGATCGGGGTTTGAGAAAGGAGGATTATTGGATCCCCACCCTGGAAGATAGTCTCGACTTAACCGCTCGAGCTCCTTCTGTGGCAGCCTTCATTTACAACTACAAATTTCGAGATGGACAAATTGTAAAACCCAAACCAGATTTGGACTGGGCGGCCAATTTCGGGTACATGATTGGGATAGAAAATCAACAGTATTATGAGCTGGCTCGGCTGTACTTTATTATTCATTCCGATCATGAAAGCGGTAATGTGAGCGCGCACACCACTTATCTGGTTTCCTCGACCCTTTCGGATGTTTATTATGCGGTTTCGGCAGGGTTAAATGGATTGGCTGGCCCATTGCATGGTCGCGCCAATCAGGAGGCTATGGAGTGGCTATTAGAGGTTTACCACAAATATCAGGGAGTACCTACCCGAGATCAATTAACCGAATATGCATGGGAAACACTTAACTCTGGTAAGGTGATTCCAGGTTATGGTCATGCCATTTTACGCATTACTGATCCACGCTTTACGGCTCAGCTCGAATATGGTGAAAAAGTGATGCAGGATTATGATTTGTTCCGCCTGGCAAAACTGGTTTATGAAGTGGTTCCGAAAGTCCTTCGGCAGCAAGGAAAGGCAAAAGACCCCTGGCCGAATGTTGATGCCATCAGCGGCGTCCTCCAAAGATATTTTGGGGTGTTAGATAGCCAGGCAAATGATTCGGGTGGGTTTTACACCGTTCTCTTTGGTGTAAGCCGCATATTAGGGGTTACAGCGAATACCGTATGGGCGAGGGCGTTGGGCGCGCCGATTGAGCGACCCAAGTCGGTCACAACTCGCATGTTAGAGAATATCGCTGCCGAACAAAGTGGAACAGAAATTCCCTTACACGAAGCCTACGCACATGAACGTGGTTGTGGATAAGAGGCTGAAAACTGCTATGGAGCAGGCGTGCCTGTCACGCCGCTCCAAGTAAACACTCGCTGTTCACTGTTTGCACCGGCCGGTTCCCAAATTGGATTGCCGTTCTCGTCGGTTCCGACCTGACGAACGGTTGTAACCCACCAGCGAATCACATGCGGTTTTGAGTCGGTGGGGCGAAAACTGGTTGGGATAATATATTTGGTGTCGATGACATAATCAACAATTTTCCGTTCGCCACCTTCGGTAATGTCCACGATGTTTACCTGATAGGCTTCATTCTCCCGTAAAACTCCAATCGAAGCCCATTGTAGGGTGATCGTTTGATCGGCTAAAGTGAAAGGCGCTCCATCTTGAGGTAGTAATAAACTTGGTGGAGGATAAGGAGGGGGAGGGGTGTTGGTTGGCGTGGGACCAGGAGTACCACGCCGCTCGCAAAGCGGGATAACAAGAGGTTGACCAGAACGAACGATATCAGTCACCAAACCATTGTAGGATTTCAAAACCGCAATCGGGACATTATAGTTTGCGGAGATTGTACTGAGGGTGTCGTTATCCTGGACAATATATTCGATTTTTGTACAGGCTGCCTCGGTTGCTTCGGCAGGGCTAAGGGTTGCTGTAGGGAAGGGTGTTGGCGTCGGTGTTGGGTGGGGAATCAAAAGCGTTTGACCGATATATAACGTGTCACAGGTGGCCGGCAGGTTATTCAACAGAACGATGCTTTGGATCGATACGCCAAAAGCAAAGGCAATGGAAGAGCAGGTGTCATTGGCGGCTACTCTGTATGTCAAGGGTGTGGGACTGGGTTCAGGGGTGTTGGTTGGTGTAGGAGTGAGAGGGGTAGGAGTAAAGGTGGATGTAGGTGTTGTGGTTAATGTGGGGGTTGGGGTTGGGTCGGAAACTTGCCCGGTTTGTTGTAAAGCGAAATAAACTAAACCTGCACCAATGGCTAAAAATAAGGCAAGAAAACCAATAGCCGCTGGCAAAGTTAAGGTAATTTCTGGCATCCGAGAACCCTGAATGGGTTTTTCGGGTAATGCCGCTTGCACCTGCGGGTTTAAAACGGTGCCACATACAAGACAGCGGTGAGCTTGTTCAGAGACTCGGCTACCGCAGGTTGGACAGATCCGAGTTGGTTTGGATGGTGTATCGCTAGTCATAACCTTTTTTGTTCGTTTTGATTCACGCAGGGGGATTATACCAGCGTATAGGAAGACGTAAAGGGCAAAGAAATTGAAGCTAATGATATACTCATCGATGATGAGCCTGAGCGTTTACCTTCATATTCCCTTTTGCACTCACCGGTGTAGTTATTGTGACTTTAATACCTACGCCGGATTGGAGAATCTAATCTCTGATTATGTTCGTGCGCTTTGCAGAGAGATTGAAATATTAGGGGAGAACTTGCCTGACTCCTATCGAAACAAGGTGCATACAATTTATTTTGGCGGCGGAACACCTTCTTTGCTTTCTCCTGAGCAGATAAAGGCTGTTTTGACGTCCCTCAAACATGAATTTGGATTTGACGCCAATCTTGAGATCAGTCTGGAAGCTAACCCGGGCACTTTAAGTTTGGCAAAGGTGCAGGCATACAAAGACCTTGGGGTCAATCGGCTCAGTATTGGTTTCCAAACGGCAAATGAGCGTGAATTGCAACTATTGGGTCGTATTCACACCCTTGGGGATGTAGTGCAAGCTGTTAATATCGCTCGTTTGGCTGGAATTCGGAATCTTAACCTCGACCTTATCTATGGTCTGCCCCAGCAAACGCTGAAAGACTGGGAAAATTCTTTGCAGATAGCGCTCTCTCTAGAAGTTGAGCACCTCTCTTTATATAGCCTGACAATTGAAGAGGAAACGTTGATGGAGGAATGGATTCGAAAGGGAGAATTAACCTACCCGGATAGCGATTTAGGTGCAGATTGCTACGAGTTAGCTTGTGAGCTGCTTGCAAAGGCTAGTTATGTCCACTATGAAATTTCGAATTGGGCAAAGCCAACCGACAAAGGGCATAACTTCTGCCGCCATAATTTGCAGTATTGGAAGAATCGAGACTATGTTGGCATTGGGGCTGGCGCGCATGGTTTTATCAGCGGTTTTCGCTTGTCAAATGTCCTGCACCCGGCTCATTATATCCAGAAGATGAAGACCCCGTTACAAAATGCTTTCCCTTTTACACCAGCCACCGTCAATGCTCATCGAGTCGATAGCGAGGAAGAGATGCGAGACACCGTTCTACTTGGATTGCGCCTGACCCAGGATGGAGTAGGAGAAGAAGATTTTTACCAACGCTTTGGCAAAAGATTGAGCGATGTTTTTCCTGTAGAAATTGACCGTTTACTTAAGAAAGGATTGGTGGAATGGATTGAGACCGATCAGCCCCGGTTAAGGTTAACCCGTTTCGGTCAGTTGTTAGGGAATCAAGCCTTTCTGGAGTTTGTATGAGAGACTTTACTGGATTCGCTGGCTCATTTTTTGCGTCATTTGGTAGAGAGCCTGAGAAGCTAGACCAACAGCTTGGGCGGCATCGAGCTCGGCGAGCGCTTGTTGGGTAAGGCGATGCGCTTCGGCCTGAGTTGCAGCCTTGACTCCCTCTTTTTCGAGTTGTTTTGCCAGTCCAACCACTTCTTCGGGCTGAATGTTACCTTGACGCCAACGCTTGGCAAAAGAACCGTTTGCTTGAAGGCCAAGGATGACGGGATAGGTTTTTTTGCCACTGACCAGATCTGAGGCTGTAGACTTTCCGATCAGCGATTCATCGCCCCAAATACCTAGTAAATCATCTACGACCTGAAAAGCCAATCCAAGGTATCTGCCAAATTGGCGGTAATGGTTTTGGCAAATTGGATCGCAATGCCCTAAAAGCGAACCTAATTGGGTGCAGGTTGCAAAGAGAGCGGCGGTTTTCCCTTCGATCATCGTTAGATAGTCATCCAAAGAGATTTCTGTTTTGTCTTCAAAAGCAATATCCAGGAATTGACCCTGCGTCAACCGCAGGCAGGTTTCTAAGAGCAATCGGGAAGCTTGTAAGACCGTCTCTGAAGCAAAGGAAGCGGACAGGTGATGAACGGCAAGGTGACTAAGGGTGAATAAGGCGTCACCGGCATTTACACCTTGAGATAAGCCCCATTTTGCCCATACAGTTAATCTCCCACGTCGATACTGGCTATCATCTTCGATATCATCATGGATGAGGGAGAAGTTGTGTACAAACTCGACTGCAGCGGCAGCCGGGAGCGCTTTTTGCCACTCACCTCCGCTTGCTGCCGTGCAAAGGAGTAACAGCAAGGGACGGATGCGCTTGCCCGTTGCTTGCGGGCCTGCTCCTTCACCGATCCAACCCATGTGGTATGCCAGCATCTCGTGATAAGGCTGATAGGGGGGGATAGCTAATCCGTTCAGTTGAGATTGAAGTTCTTTTTCTAGAGCTTCTCTGAGTGTTTGCACAAAGGTATCCGGAGAGTCCATGATCAGATTTCCTTGAGAGGGGTATTTTGCAGTTCGGCGATAGTCTTGGCGCCGGCAGCGAACATGGTGATTTGAATTTCGCGTTGAATTTCCTGAATGGTTTCAATCGTCTCGTTAAGGGAGCGGGCGGCCGCTTTGAGAAATGGAGAAGCCATGGCGCCCAGGTTGGCACCCAAAGCGATACATTTGGCAATGTCAATGCCGGTGCGTAGCCCACCCGAGGCTATGATTGGGATGGTTGGATGGACTGCCCGCACATTTTTGATGCATTCAGCCGTTGGAATTCCCCAGTCAATAAAGTTAGCGGCAATGCGTGCTGCACTTTCGGAATGGGCGCGATACATTTCAACTTGTGACCAGGATGTACCACCAGCTCCGGCAATATCAATTACGGAAACCCCCGCTTCAATAAGGAGTTTGGCAACCCGTTGTGAGATACCCCAGCCAACCTCTTTGACAATCACCGGTACAGGGAGAGAGTGGCAGACCAACGCAATTTTATCGATTAAATTTTCAAAGCGGGTATCTCCTTCAGGTTGGAGCGCTTCTTGCAGGGGATTCAGGTGAAGGATGAGCGCATCGGCTTCAATCATATCTACCGCTTTCTTGCATTCATCCACACCATAGCGATAATTTAGCTGAATTGCGCCGAGATTGGCAAAGAGCAAAATATGAGGTGCTACCTGGCGCACCTGAAATGTATAAGCGTATTCTGGATGTTCAATTGCCGCTCGTTGCGAACCAAGCCCCATAGCAATTTGGGTCTGTTCGGCTGCCTCAGCCAGAGTAAGATTGATTTGAGCCGCTTCGGCGCTACCACCAGTCATGGATGAGATCAAGATTGGTGCCGCAAGGTGTTTGTTAAGAAAGACTGTGCGAGTGTTCACATCTTCAAGATTGCACTCAGGTAAGGCTTGATGGTCAAAGCGATAGTTTTCCAAGCCGGTTGTGAGAGCTGATTGAACATCTTCTCGCAAATTTATGCGGATGTGGTCGGATTTCCGTTGGCTAATATGCGTAACTTTCTTCATAGGGCGGTGTTCCTGTTAGAGAAGATGACAGCCAAAGATTAAGATTTTTTCTTGAAAACTTGACAGATTTAAGGCTGGGTATACAATACCCAAAATTCTTTTTGGAGGAAGTATCCATGTCCGATACATACGAAAAGGTAAAAGCCATCATTGTGGAGTTGCTTGGGGTTGATGAGTCGAAAGTGACTCCCGAAGCTCGATTTCGTGAGGACCTAGAAGCCGATTCTCTCGACCTGGTTGAATTGATCATGGAATTCGAAGACAAGTTTGGAGGGCAAATTTCTGACGAAGACGCCCAGAAGATCACTACGGTGGGAGAAGCGGTCAAGTATATCGAAGAGCACATGGGAAATCAGTAAGCAGCATCGGCAAAATGACGCTTGGGCTGTCCTGTTTAGATGACCCGTGGACAGCCCTTTTTTTGTCAATCCATCGAGAGTGTGCTCAGCAAGGCGGGAATTTCTTCAGGATGGCGGGCTACTTTCACCCCGGCATCCTGTAAAGCGCGAATTTTGTCCTTGGCTAAGCCAGAACCACCCTCGATAATGGCGCCAGCATGTCCCATTCGTTTTCCTGGTGGGGCGGTCTGACCGGCAATAAATCCAACGACCGGCTTGGTCATCCGGCTGGCGATAAATTCGGCCGCTTTTTCTTCATCGCTTCCTCCAATCTCGCCAATCAGAACGACCTGATCGGTGTGGGGGTCATCCTCGAACATTGCTAGGACATCAATAAAGTTTGTGCCATTGATGGGGTCGCCGCCAATGCCGATGCAGGTACTCACTCCAATGCGATGCAATTTAAGAGCGTAGAGAACTTCATAAGTCAGCGTCCCGGAACGGGAAACAACGCCGACGTTCCCGGGAATAGAGATATCGCCAGGGATGATACCGACTTTTGATTGACCGGGGGAAAGTAAGCCGGGGCAGTTTGGACCAACCAGCCTGCATTTTTTCTGGTCGAGGTAGTTCCGCACACACATCATATCCTGGACAGGGATACCTTCGGTGATACACACAATTAATGGGATGCCCGCATCGGCTGCTTCGAAAATTGCATCTGTGGCAAATCTGGCTGGGACGAAAATGACGCTGGTATTAGCACCAGTAGCTTCAACAGCTATACGGACGGAATCGAAAACAGGGATTTTGCCATCTAAGACCCACTCGCCGCCTTTTCCTGGGGTTACGCCGGCGACGACATTGGTGCCATAAGCGACCATCTGACGGGTGTGAAACATACCTTCGTTTCCGGTGATTCCTTGAACAAGAAGGCGGGTGTTTTTGTCGATTAAGATGCTCATTAGAGTTCTCCTTTCGATGCGGCAACAGCTTTTTGCGCAGCGTCAACCAGGGTCTCAGCCGTGATCATTTGTGCGTTGGCCAGGATTTCTTGTCCTTCTTCTGCATTTGTCCCTACTAAGCGGACAACCAATGGGACTTTTGGTTTGACTTCTTGCATGGCAGCGACAATACCGTTGGCAACTTCGTCGCAGCGTGTGATGCCGCCGAATACATTCAACAGCACAGCTCTGACATTGGGGTCGCTGAGAATAATCCTGAAGGCAGCAGCTACTTTGTCTGCATTAGCTCCACCTCCAATATCGAGAAAGTTTGCCGGATTACCGCCAAATAATTTGATGATATCCATGGTAGTCATCGCCAAACCAGCGCCGTTCACCATACATCCAATATCACCATCCAGCTTAATATACGACAATCCGTATTTTCTGGCTTCGATCTCCGATGGAGCTTCTGCGTCCAGGTCGCGCATCTCTGAAAACTCAGGATGGCGGAAGAGGGCATTATCGTCAATGATCATTTTGCCATCCAGTGCAACAAGCTGATTCTCGGCTGTAATGACCAAGGGGTTGATTTCAGCCAGCGTTGCATCGCACTCGGTATAAGCCTTCCAAAGCCCATGAGTGATTGAAATAAAGGATTTCCAGTATTCGCGAGCAAGGTCGATGCCAGCCGCAACATCACGGGCTTGATAATCGCGCAGACCAAGTAATGGATCAACATGTACTTTAATGATTTTCTCTGGGGAGACTTGAGCTACTTCTTCGATATCTACCCCACCCGCCGAGGAAGCCATGATGACCGGTTTTCGAGCTGCGCGATCGTTGGTGATCCCAAGGTAGATTTCACTACTAATATTGGCCGCTTCATCAACTAACACTTTACGGACAGGCAATCCTTTGATCTCCATGGAGAGGATTTGAGTGGCAACTTCTTCCGCTTCGGTCGGTGTTTTTGCCAGGCGAATGCCGCCGGCTTTTCCGCGCCCGCCAACGAGAACCTGCGATTTTATCACCACCTTACCCCCAAGCTCCTCGGCTATTTGTTTTGCTTCTTGAGCTGTTGAGGCGACCCGGCCTTTGGGGATGGGTATCCCGTAACGGGCAAAAATTTGTTTGGATTGATATTCATGTAGCTTCATCAAGAATTCTCCGTTTGGATCAAGTTTTTTAGATAAACTCCCTTGTAGTTATATTATAGCTTTATGGAACAGAAAAATGTAGAATTTGACCATTACCAGCATCGGTTACCCAAATTCCGCCAGAGGGATCGACTGCAAGCGATGCAGGTAAAGTAAAATAGCTTGATCCTTGTCCGGCCTCACCCCAATATTGGATAAAATCTCCAGCGGCGTTAAACTGAAGAATGCGAAACCCTTCGGGATCGGTGCAATAGACAAAATTGTTATCATCGACAGCCAGATAGGGCTTATTGTCGAGGGATTGACCATACCAACCAAAGATTTCCCAACTGTTTTGAAAGATGAAGTTTAATTGTTCGTCAATGGAAAAGACTTGAATGCGTTGATTCCATGTGTCGGCAACAAAGAGCCGGCCATCAGGACCAAAAGCCAACCCGACCGGTTCATCAAACTCGCCCGGAAGAAGACCAGCATGACCGTATGAGGTGAGATAGTTGCCTTCAGTGTCGAAAACGACAATCCGTTTATTGCCGGTGTCAGATATAAACAATCGGTTTTTATGATCAATGGCAACATCTCGTGGCCCCCAAAAAGCAATTGGGGATTCTGCTTGTCCGAAATAACCCCATTGGGTGACAAACTGTCCATCCGCAGTAAATTTTTGAATGCGGTGATTCCATGTATCGGCTACATAGACAAAACCAGTTTGATCAATCGCAATGCCCCAAGGTTGATTGAAGGTACCACCGGGGGCTTCACCACTGGTTGTGTCACCAAAAGACCCCCAAATATGGAGAACATTCCCATGTGGATCAAGATGTTGAATGCGTTGGTTTTCCGAGTCAACAACGTAGAGACTTCCATCTGGCGCAATTGCAAGATCGCGCGGACGTTGGAAGCGACCGGGTTCTGTACCACTGCCTCCGATAATTTTATCAGGCTGTACTTTGGCTTGTTTGCCTTCATAGGGATCGGCCGGGATATTGACCTCTGCAGGCATACTCCCATAGTTCCACAAGGATGCAACAATGTCTTTACGGATGTAGAGTCTCATCCGGCTGGAAGGATACCAGTTTGTCAGGCTCATATCTTTGCCGGTCAGTTGACCATAGCGAGTGTAATCTCTGTTTAACCAAATTTCAAAGATGGCCTGACGCATCTCAGGGGTGCTGAGGGCTTCGCGAATCCTTTGCCAGTTCAGGTCAAAATAATCCTGATTCGGCCACCACAAGCGGATGAAGTCATAACGATAATAAGCCTGTCCGACAACCGCTTCGATCTTTCCGTAGTTCTTTTCGCCAACCAGAATAATTGGAACATTGCGCAACTCGCGGGTGGGTGTATCTCCGTAATACTGCTGGTTGGGATAGTTGCGGAAATACCACCAATATGGGTAGGTCGTTTCATCGTCATAGGCGACCCGAATGGCAAGTCCACCCGTTGTGCGGCGGGAGATCTCTTCAATTTGTTCGAGGATATCCTTTGGGCCTCGGGCAGAATGAGCGTAAACCAGATATTCGGTAGCATTGTCATAATTGATAAAGGAAGCCAAAACACTTGTGTGTACAGTAAGGATGGCGAGGAAGAGAAAAATGGTGAGAATGCAAATTTTTAGCGCTTCAAGGGGTTTCCAGGTGCGGAAGGCGTAGTACAGATAACCACCTGACATTATGGCGAATATCAAGGCGCTCAAGAAGGAGGTTGTCGCTTGCAGTTGGTGGAGTTCCTTTCCCTGGAAGGGAGGGGTAGCTCCAAGCGCTAAGAAGAAGGTCATGGAGATCGAGATCAAGAACACACCAAAGACCAGAGCGAGTAGCCACCCTTGACGGCGGATGATCGATTTCCAGCGCATGGACTCCAGTACCTTGCCAATCGCCCAGGCAGACAAGAGAATCATTGGTAAAGTGATGTGAAAGGTGAGCCAGGGCATTTTTTCCCCTGCTATGGTGAAAGCGATTAGACTTGTAAGCGACCAATAAAGAAAGAAGATAAAGGTCAATCGATCAAGGGGTGGAAATCCTTTTGTCAGAGTTTGGATGGAGCTCTCTGTTTGCTCTGATTCTTTGGGGGTAGTTGACTTGCGGTGTTGTTTCCAGAGCACATACAGAATTGCGAAAAATACTCCCAAAAGGGGTAGGTATTCGTAAATGGGGATTTGGATCAAAGCGTAGTAATACCAGGGTTGGCTTCCCCGATTGACGCCATGTTGATCGAGCCAATATCCCAGTGAGCCAACAAGACCGGTAAAGATCCCAAAACCATTGGTGAAAATCGTGGAATAGAATAGCACGAAGGTGGAATAGAAAATGGTCGTGTTGATGATCCAGATTTTCGGACGCCAAGCCAGGCCAACCACTAAGGCAAGCAGGCTCAGCAAAACCACAAAACTCGCCACGAACATAATGTTTTCAATTGAAGAGTAATCAATTGGATCTCGCCCTAGGAACTTCACCGGGAAGGGGGCAAGCATAGGCAATACCTGAGTACCAAGAAGGATTGCCAGATCAAAAGAGGGTTCATTAAGAAGAGCAGACCAGGTGTATCCTCGAATAACGATGAAGATGCAAGCCAGGATACCCAGGATGGCGACCGCAATCAGGGCGATAGAGGCTGTTGAGAGAGTGGGAGGCGGTGCTTGGTGATCAAGAGGAAGATTGGGCTGTCGGAGGCTTGGTTGAAGATTTCTCTCTATTAGGATGATCCCCATGGCTAAAGCGAGAAAGATTAACGAGGCGATCAGGATACTCAAAAACAGCGTCCGGTAGGACTTAATGTGCCAGGGTTTCTTTATTATGGCGGATAAGATGGAGAAAGCTAAAAAGATCAATGCCTGGGCAGTATAGATGAAAGCAGTCTCTTTGGAGATGAAGTGCAACACGGAAGCAATCGTTACCCAAATCAGATAACGAGGTTGCTGCGTGTGGAGATAATTTATTATTCCCCACCAGAGAAGAACAGCAAAAAAGCCGATCAGAGCTTCGTTGCGGGCGTACCGTCCATAATAAAGGATATATGGTGAGATCAATAATAAGAACATACCAACAAGATAACCAAACCTTCCGAGGATTTTTCGATAATACCAGAGGAAGGCAACCGTTAGGACACTTAAGGTCGCGGCCGGCACCCGCGCCGTAAAGTCATTATCCCCGAACAAGAAATAACTCAAAGCTATCAAATGAAACTGAAGCGGGCCATGGGTGATGGGGTCATGACGATAACCTTTTCCTTGCGAAAGAAGCCAGGAAAAATATACATGAGAGGTTTCATCATGACTCATCACACGTAAACCCAGGATGTAAAAGCGGGTGAATACAGTCAGGGCAAAAAGAGCAGCAATAAGGATAATTTCCCAGCGGGCGATGGGAGACGAGGTCTTAACGGGCGGGTGAGGTATTTCTGTTTCCTGAGGTTGATTGACGTTGTGCATGTTTAATGACATGGTCATTCCTTTGGAGTGAGGTTTCGGATAGTATATTCCGGGTACAATGATTTTATCTTGAGGTGAGTTTAGTAGTGAAGGTTTTCGGATTGGGATTTTTGAGCTTTTTCACTTCGGCGGGGGTCAAGTACCGCCATTCGCCGGGTTTTAGATTGCCCAAAGTGATCTCCCCAATGCGGATGCGAATGATCCTTAAGACCGGTAAACCGGTGAGACTGCCCATCTCGCGGATTTGGCGCTTTCGACCTTCACGAAGGATTACCCGAAGCCAGGCCCCTTTTGGAGTGGTCATTTCGATATGCACATCTACAGGCTGAGTGCGATAACCATCTGAAAGGACAATTCCACGTCGCCAGGCTTTTAGTTGATCTTCCTCAGGTCGTTTGGCAACCAAAACACGATATTCTTTCTCATGTCCATAGCGTGGGTGGGTGAGGAAATTTGCCAATTCGCCATCGTTGGTTAAGAGAATCAATCCTTCACTATCGATATCCAACCGTCCGACAGGAAATAGCCTGGTTTCAAGACTTAACAGATCGCATACCGTTTTCTTCCCTTCGGGCGAATAAGCTGCTGAAACAACACCGCGCGGTTTATATAGAACGATATAGGTATTTGAAAAATTTAACCTCAATGGTTGGTTGTCCAAGGTTATCTTGTCTTTTTGGGGGTCGGCTTTGGCGCCTAATTGAATGGTAACTCCATTCACCTTGACCCTGCCTTGCAGGATCAGGGCTTCGCATTGTCGCCTGGAACCGTAACCGGCGCGAGCCAGGATTTTTTGAACTCGCTCTTCCATATCCTCAATCCTTAAGATGGTTCCCTTCTTCAATAGTATCTAATGAGTTGGTCGTTGTTTCATCCTGCCAGGGAGGTAATTGCTCGAGGGATAAAAAGCCGAAATGTTGTAAAAATTCGGTAGTTATGGCGTAAAGAATTGGCCGTCCAGGCGCTTCGGCTCTTCCAACTTCCTGAATCAAGCCTTTGCTGAGCAGGGTTTTTAAGACGCTATCGCTATTTACGCCGCGGATTGCCTCAATTTGGGGCCGTGTAATCGGTTGACGATACGCGATGACTGCAAGTGTTTCTAAGGCAGCCTGGGTGAGGCGGCTGGATGTCTCTAGACCTAAAAAATTTTCGATGAAAGAGGCAATCTCAGGCGCGGTGGTTAGTTGAAACCGCCCCTGGTGTTTTTGCAAGCGAATGTATGATGGTGAGCTTGCAGAGAGCAGTCTGCGATCCAACTCTTGGATAGCTTCCTCAACCTGTGAAGATGAAATCTCTAGAGCAGTAGCCAATTGATTGAGGCTAACCGGGCTGGATGAAACAAAAAGTAGTGCTTCAATTAAAGCTGGGAGGTCAAAACTTAATGAGGTTTGGTCATTCATGCTGTGATACAATTTGCCCGATTGAAGTTCAGGTATTGATGATGAGCAAAGAAACCAGTTTTCATTTGCTTTTTCTCGTTCTTATCTTTGGTGTTCTGGCATGTCGGATGAGTTCAAATCTTGTTCCGGATTTTGAGCCCATCACCGTCCGCACCGAGGATGCCGTTGCTTTGGGTGAAAAGCTAAAGCAGGCTATACAGGATGCCGAGCAACAAGGATCATTTACGATTGAAATCTCCGAACAACAATTGACATCCTATTTAGCTTTGAATCTGGCAAAAACCAGCCAGGTGCCAATTACAGACCTGCAAATCCACTTGCAAGATGGTCAAGTCTGGATTCGCGGTAGTGTACATCAGGATAATCTCCAACTCCCGCTAACCGTGGCGGCTAGTGTAAGTGTGGATGCCGAAAACAATTTCGTGATTGATTTTAAACAAGCCCAGATAGGCCCTTTTCCCTTGCCCAAGATGCTATTGGAGACGATCACCCAGGAAGTGAAAAAGGCTTTTTGGGACCAGGTAGCCAGTGTTGGGGAAGAATATACCATCGAAGAAATCTCAATTGGTGAAGGATCAATTCTGATTCGTGGCACCAAGAAATAACGCTTACCCATTCTGGAATTCTCATATGGAGATTATACCACTCAGGGTTTCGCTGGTGAGATTTGTATTGTGGATAGTCAGTTGCGCCTTTTTAGGGGGGTGTATGATCACCGCAGAAGGCAGCCCGAACGAGATTCCCGTTGAGATCATGGCGGATGGAAAAGTTGTCCGCCTTGCCGTTTCCCTCAATAGTACTGTTGGACAGGCAATTCAACAGGCTAAGCTATCGGTTGGTCAACTAGACCGAGTTGAACCTTCCCTCACGACTTCTATTACCGAACCCATCTCGATCAAGATTACCCGAGTTAAAGAAGAATTTGAGGTTGAGCGGATCATTCTCCCTTTTGAACAAAAAGTTGTCCAGACAGAATCGCTTCCTGAGCAGGTGAATCTATTGGCTCAAAAAGGCCAGAATGGGGAAGCAGAAATTACCTATCGGATTTTGTTTGAAGAGGGTGTAGAGGTTTCGCGCACAATTGTCAATGAACCGACCATTCTTAAGGAACCTGTAACCGAGATTATTATGGTTGGGGTGCAAAAACCTTTCATTACCTATGAAGTTCCTGGGAGACTGGCATATTTACTGGGAGGAAATGCGTGGCTAATTGAGGGAAATACGGCAAATCGAAAGCTGGTGGTGAGCTCGGGTGATCTGGATGGAAGAGTCTTTCGACTATCAAAAGATGGGCAATGGCTCTTATTCACCCGCCGTGAGAATGAAGAAGGAGTGATTAATTCGCTATGGGCCGCCCATTTAGCTGATCTGGAACAACCGATCAAGCTCATTAACTTAAAGGTGAACAACATTGTCCATTTTGCGGACTGGGCGCCGATCCCAGGAGCCTTAAGGGTTTACTTTTCGACCGTCGAACCCAGAGCAACCGCGCCGGGTTGGCAAGCCAATAATAACCTGATCAGTCTTGATTTTAGTCCGAATGGGTGGGTTTCTAAATGGAAAACGATTGTTGAAACTAACTCGGGCGGTGTTTATGGTTGGTGGGGAACGAATTTTGCCTTATCACCAGACGGGGAGCAGATAGCTTTTGCCAGACCGGATGGGGTAGGATTAGTCAGTGAAGAAGTTGGCTTTGATGTTTTGCTGAAAGTCATCCCATATCAGACTGGAGCCGACTGGGCCTGGGTGCCAGGGCTTTCCTGGAGCCCAGATGGAAAATTTCTTTATAGTGTTGACCATGTTGCCCAGGAGGGTATCACGAACCAGGAAGAGTCGGAGTCGTTTGCGGTGACTGCGCTTCCCTTAGAAACCCGCACGCCAATTCATCTTGTTCAACGAGCAGGGATGTTTGCCGCAGCGGTAGCCTCTCCGATAATGGGAGCGGACTCGCAAAAGCGTTACCGGATTGCGTACTTGCAAGCTAATCAGCCAGAACAAAGTGAGGTCAGCCGCTATCGGTTAATGGTTATGGATCAAGATGGTTCGGATACCCAATTGCTGTTTCCAAGGGATGGCGAAACTGGGTTAGAGCCACAGATGATCTGCTGGTCTCCATCACCAATAAACGATATGGGGTTATATGCTATCGCGGTTATTTATCAGGGGAATCTATACCTGATCGATGTACCGGAGAAGGCCGGTGATGAAGGACAGCTTCGACAAATTACCGGGGATGGTCTGGTTAGCCGGGTTGTGTGGAGTAATATACAGTGAGGTGAATTATGCGGATTTTGATCACAGGCGCAGCCGGATTTTTGGGGTCTCATCTGTGCGATCGTCTGCTTGCCGAAGGGCATGAAGTAATTGGGATGGATAATTTCATCACCGGAAGTGCGGAAAATCTTGCCCACTTAGCCGGCAACGAGCGTTTTTCTTTTATCCGCCATGACGTTTCAAATTTCATTTTTGTTCCTGGGGAGGTAGATGCGGTATTGCATTTTGCCTCACCTGCCAGTCCCAATCCTACTTCTCGGTATGGATATGTCAACCTTCCTATTCAAACCATGAAGGCGGGAGCATTGGGCACACATAATACGCTTGGGGTGGCTCGAAAATTTGGTGCAAAATATCTCTTAGCTTCGACCAGCGAAATCTATGGTGATCCCCTAGAGCACCCTCAAAAAGAAAGTTACTGGGGACACGTTGACCCGATCGGCGTGCGTTCGGTCTATGATGAAGCTAAACGGTTTGCCGAAGCATTGACCATGGCATATCACCGCTTTCATGGGATCGATACCCGCATTGTGCGCATTTTCAATACCTACGGGCCACGAATGCACCTTGAAGATGGGCGAGTCGTGCCCAACTTTATTCAACAAGCCTTGCGAGGCGAACCCCTCACGGTTTACGGGGATGGTAGTCAAACGCGCAGCTTTTGTTACGTTGATGATCTGATTGATGGGATTGTACGACTGTTGTACTCAAATGAGCACCTGCCGGTAAATCTTGGTAATCCGGAAGAGACAAGCATTTTGGAGTTTGCTGAAGTGATTAATCGGATTGTCGGCAATAAGGCCGGCATTGTCTTTCGCCCTCAGGCAAGACTGGAAGGCGATCCGCAGCGCCGCCAACCCGATATTCAACGCGCAAAAGAAATCCTGGGTTGGCAGCCGCGCGTCTCCCTTGAGGATGGACTGCGAGAAACGATTGCGTATTTTCGGTATAAAATGGGATTAGAATAGTGTCGATCCTGCGAAATCACAAAGAAAGAGCAAGGTTTGTTCGATTTGCGATTGTGGGTACAGTGGGTGCAGTCGTGGATTTTGGTTTCTTTAATTTGCTTGCTCATCTTTTGCATTTGAATCCGGTTTTTTCGAGTGTAGTCTCATTTTCTCTAGCGGTGATCAACAACTTTACCTGGAATCGAGTCTGGACTTACCCCGACTCGAGATCGAAACCCCTTGGTTTTCAATTGACACTTTTTGCAGCGATCAATCTTGTGGGATTAGCTATCCGAACACCTTTGTTTGTCTTTCTTGAGGGGAGATTGGTGCAATTACTTAATCAATTTGAATTGTTGCGTGCTTTTCAAATCAGGCCAATTTGGGTGGCTCACAATCTCTCGCTAGGCATTGCCATTCTGGTGGTGATGTTTTGGAATTTTTACATCAATCGCTATTTTACGTATAATGATGTTCCTTTTTGAAATGTATTTTGGAGGATGCAGGCGCGATGGAGAATAAGGTGCGCAAGAAAATTGTGGTGATTTATACAACCAGCGGAGATGCAGCGGCATTTTTAGTTTACCCCTATATTTTTAATCGCCAAGGCGAGTGGATTGGATGGGTTACTCCCACACGTCAGGTATATTCTGTGCATGGGCATTATGTGGGATGGTTGAGTGACGAACCACGCATTTTGCGCAAACACTCGTCAGGTTACTTAAAGCCGCGTCTCACTCCTCCACCGCCTCCTAAACCGATTAAGCCTCCAGCCACAACACCCTTAGCGCCGATGATGCCAGATATCCCCATTGGAGCCTTTGATGTTTTGGAAGATAATCCGAGCCTGTTGCCGCCGGTCGATTTTGGTGATTTAAAAGAAGATATGGATTAGATGGAAGACAAAACTTCGCCACAAGCTAACGAAACCGAGACGCCATCCGAAGTGGATGCCGAGTTATCTTCGACAGTTTCAAGCGGCGTGCGGTCGTTGAGAGACCTCATCGACCGTGTCGTAGGGAAAGGTTTAAATCCTCCAGAGGTTCAGGAAGATTCAGGTATTGCAGAAGTAATTCCCTTCCCTTTTTTAGCTATCGTTAATCAATATGAGATGAAAATGGCTCTGCTCCTGGCTCTGATCAATCCTGCCATGGGTGGGGTTTTGTTGATCGGTCCGCGTGGGACAGGTAAGACGACGGCTGTAAGAGGGTTGTTAGACTTGCTTCCTTTAGTGCCAAAGAGCCTGTGCTATTACGGTTGCTTACCCGAAGATATTGAAACTATGGGGATAGACGCAGTTTGCCCGGATTGCGCTCGCAAATATGCCGAGGGCAAACCCCTGGCGGTGATGGATCGAGCCAGATTGGTTGAATTACCCTTAAATGCTCGCCTGGAAGATGTGATCGGTGGCATTGATGAACGGGCAGCTCTTCATCAGAGGCTTCGCTTACAGCGAGGCATTCTTGCCCAAGCTGACCGCAATGTTTTATATGTTGACGAAGTAAATTTACTCAATGATGACATTGTAGATGCCTTGTTGGATGCAGCCGCCCAGGGGAGCTACACGGTGCGACGCGGGCCGATTTCTGCAACGTATCGCTCAAGGTTTATTCTCATTGGGTCGATGAATCCTGAAGAGGGTTATTTGCGGCCGCAAATCCAGGATCGTTTTGGTTTACGCGTCATTGTCAAGGGTTTGGACGACGACGGTGAACGGCTTGAAGCCTATCGGCGGGTTAAGGCCTATCTGGCAAACCCGCGCTTGACGGCAACGCAATTTCGTCTAGAAACAGAGATTGCCCGCGAGGAGATTCAACTGGCGCGCGAATTGCTGCCAAAAGTTGAGTTACCAGACACAGTGGCGAAAGTGGGTTTGCGATGGATTAAGGAGTTGGGAATCGATTCGTTGCGGGCAGAGATCACCCTTTTTGAAGCGGCACGTGCGTTTGCGGCGGCCGATTCCCGGCAACTGGTGGAGATTGAAGACCTGAAGCAAGTTGCCCCGATGGCCCTGCGTTTACGAAAATCCTCTTTTATGAGTGATTACTTAAGTCAGCAAGAAAAAGAGCAAGCTCAACTCAAAGCTATTATGGAGCAGACCTAAGGCAATACATGAGTTGTAAGGTTTTAAAGAAAGATGGAAAAAGAGGCAAGCTCAGTTGCAAAAATCCTTTTCAAAAGCGCTTGGGAAGCCCATGCTCGCGGCGATGATGGGGAAGCCGAAAAACTTTTTCGACAAGCCTTAACTATTGAACCCGACTCTATTGAGACCATTTATGGCTTGGGAATCGTGCTGAAAGCTATCGGCCGGACTCAAGAAGCAATAGCGCAATTTGAAAAGATTGTTTACAACATCGAGAATCGGGAATGGAATGATCTCAACCGGGCAAGAATGTTGCGCAGGTTGGCACTAGGACAAATCAATTACTTGAAAAATCAAGATTGGAATTTGGAAAAAGAGGTATGGCAACGATGAACATTTCTCATAGACAACGAATTGAAGCCTGTTTAACCGCCGGTTCACTTGATCGGGTGCCGGTAATTTTGTGGAGACACTTTCCAGTGGACGACCAAGATCCCCTGCGACTTGCGCAGGCGACAATTCAATTTCAAAAACAATTTGACTTTGATGCAGTCAAGGTTACCCCAGCATCGTCTTTTTGTGTGAAAGATTGGGGCGCCGAAGATATTTGGAGAGGTGCTTCTGAAGGGACGCGTGAGTACATCAAACACCCCATTCAAAAAGCAGAAGATTGGGCGAAACTACCTGTTCTTGATCCAACTGCGGGTTGGTTGGGGAAACAACTGGTTTGTCTGAAGGTGATTACAGCGGAATTGGGTAAAGAAACCCCCATTATTCAGACAATTTTCAATCCCTTAACCCAAGCGAAAAATTTAGCTTCGCGGGATAAAGTATTGATGTGGATGCGAAAATACCCTGAAACTTTCAAGCAGGGGTTAAGAACGATCACCGAGACAACGATTCGGTTTATCGAAGAAGCGCAGAAGACGGGAATCGATGGCATTTTTTATGCAGTTCAACATGCGCAATATGGAATCATGAGCGAAGAGGAGTATCGCGAGTTTGGTCTTAAGTACGATTTGGAGGTGTTAGAGGCAGCAAAACCTTTCTGGTTTAATATGTTGCATCTGCATGGGGAAGATATCATGTTTGATCTGTTTGTTGACCTGCCCGTTCAAGCAATTAACTGGCATGATCAGGAGACGCCGCCAAGCCTGGAGGAAGCGAAGGGGAAATTCAAAGGGGCCGTATGTGGTGGTCTGTTGCGTTATACCGCCATGGTATTAGGAACTCCCGAAGAGATTGTCGCGCAAGCCAGAAAAGCTATTGAAGCCACTCAAGGGGAACGGTTCATCCTTGGCACCGGATGCGTCGTCCCGATCACTGCACCTTATGGCAATATTTTAGCGGCGCGCAAAAGTGTAGAGATTACCTAACCCATGCGAGTTATTGCCGGAAAAGCGAAAGGCCGTCAGCTTAAGTCTGTCCCTGGAGATACCACCCGACCGATTACCGACCGCACCAAAGAAGCCCTGTTTAATATCATCGGCGCTGATATTGAAGGTGCCAGTTTTTTAGACTGCTTTGGCGGAACCGGCAGTGTGGGAATTGAAGCCTTAAGTCGGGGTGCGGCGTTTGTGCGCTTCTACGAGCTCAATCGCAAAGCACTCCAGACCATTCAGGACAATTTACGGATAACCGGGCTTAGCCAGGCTGCGCAAGTAATCCAGGCGGATGTCCTGCGAGAATTGGAAAAACCAGCCGATAGAGCGTTCGATTACATCTTTATTGCGCCTCCGCAATTTCACCAAATATGGAGGAAAACGCTGCAGATTATTGACCGCCAGATCGGCTGGTTAACGGCGGATGGATGGTGCATCGTGCAAATCCATCCAACGGAATATGAAAACCTGACTCAAGGTTCACTCATTCAACAACTTGTCGAATTCGATCGCCGCAGATATGGTAGCACGTTGCTGGTCTTTTACGCGCGTCCTTGAAGAGCCTTTATCCTTTCAGAAACTCCTCTAGAGCTTCTTTGCTGATCCGGTAGGCATTGCCGATCTTCTTGGCTTTCAATTCACCGGCATTAATTGCTGCAATTACGTCCTCTTCTGAAACACGTAGAAATGCTGCGGCTTCGCTGGGGGTCATGACAGGTGGAATGGAAGGCGGCGGGGAGGCAGGCGAGGGGGTGGGAGCTGCGGATTGACCGGGTTGCATGCCTTGTAAGGATTGACTGATCACATTCCCGATTCCCATCCCGGCGCCGATACCAGCGGTGAGACCAGCACCGCCGCTCGGGTTTTGAGCAGCTTCCCGTAAGGCGTCTGCCGCCTGAAGTTGGGTATAAGTTGCCATGTCCAGCATTCCCATGGCGCGCAGCTCTTCAGCAGATTTGGTTGATGGCTTTAGGTTTTCGATGTAGAAGGCTTTTAAGGTTAAACCTAATGCGGCAAAATCGTCCTGGGCTTTGGCGCGCACCCCTGCACTGAGTTCTTCCGTTAAGCCAATCAGTTCTGGAACACTATGTTTTGCCGCGGTTTCACCCAATAAGTCGCTCAGTTTGGAAAGCAGGATTGAGCGTAAGCGGTCTTCGATATCGCTGATAAGATATTTTCCTTGAGCGCCGACGATTTGGGTCACAAATTGTTGAGGGTCTTTAACCTGGAATCCATAGGTGCCAAAACCTTGCAGCAGGGCAACCCCTAAACCCATGTTGGGGTTACGAACGATGATCGGTTGCGGCGTACCCCATTTGCGATCGACGAAATCCCGCATAGAGACAAAATAGACTTCTGCTGGGAAGGGAGTTCTCTCATTGAAAAATGTTTTCCCGATCCGCTCAATGAGAAGAGGAATATTTAATGTGGTGATCGTGTGTCGTCCAGGACCGAAAACGTCTAGCGCATTGCCATCTCGAAAGAAAACCGCTGCCTGCGTTTCACGGACGATAACCTGGGAACCGATGCGAAAATCCCCCGCTCCACTTTCCGGAAAGCGGTGTACCAATTCGTCTTTCATTTCGTTTGGATATTCAATGA
>DAOTZA010000075.1:0-4425 GCA_034434515.1 Anaerolineales bacterium
GCAATTGCTCCAGCGGCGGTTACCGGGCCGGTTGCTCCACGCAGAACAACTGGTGTATACGTTGTGGGTAAGCCTTTTTCAGCCATGAAGAGCAATTTCTCCAGGGCTTCTTGATTGTGGCGCAGGGGATGGCTGACATTGATGTAACAAGCGCAGATCGGTTGACGGCGGAGCTGTTCTTCTCCACCGGCTACGGCTTCAGCCATTTTGACTGCGTCCACGCAACCGGGAAAATCCAGGGTGACAAAGAGAATGGGTTTGGTACTGTACATCAGCATTGCGCGCATCTGAAAACGGTCATAGATTTCAGCCGGCAGGTCGTTCGCAATGCAGAAGGACATGAGAAAATCAATGTTCGGAAGCGCATCACACACCGTTACGGCTTCAATGATATCCTGTAAAGTGCCCGGTCGGCGTTCACCGGTGCGCAGGTCAATCACATTTGGACAATCTGAACCAGGTCCAAAAAAGGTGTTATATCCTTCTAACGGCATGACCCGCCGACCATGACGGTCGTATAGGGTTGTGCGTTTGGGAGCAATCGTTAATGCCCACTCGACCAGTCCGGATGGGATGCGCACGCGGTTGCTATCCTCAACCGATACGCCTTTGCGCTTAAGGAGTTCAAGAGCTCTCGGTTCGTACAGACGGACGCCGGTGCGTTCAAGAATTTCGAGGCTGGCGTGATGGATTTTCTCGATTTGATCATCCGAGAGTTTTCGAAACAGGGGGGCATTGATTACGGTATAGTTACTTTGCAGGGTCATGAGATTGGTCTCCTATTGGTGGATGATTAGGTTGCTAAGCTATTTTTCTCTGCCATGCAAGGCAAAGTAAATTCTTTCTGGGGTGGCGGGGATAGAACGGATGCGCTTCCCAATGGCGCGGCTGATGGCATTAATGATCGCCGGAGTAGAAGGTAGCATGGCTGCCTCACCTAAGCCCTTCACGCCATAGGGTCCAAAACGGCTTTCGTGCTCGACCAGGATAACCTCCATTTGCGGCAAGCGGTCGATCATGGGCAGCAAGTAGGTGCTAAAACCGTTGGTGAGGCCTGGTAAATAAGCCTCCGAGAGAGCAGCTCCGATGCCCATCATAATTGCCCCCTCGATTTGACCCCGCGCATCGAGAGGATTTACGACCTTTCCAACGTCATGAGCTGCTACAATTTTTAAGACTTGGACAAAGCCGGTTTCCAGATCGACTTGAACTTTGGCAACATGAGCGCCGGTAACAAAAAAGGGCGCGTATTCAGCATGGGGATGGCGGGGAAAGGCTTGGCTAAGGTCGAATTTGCCGAACACTCGGCGGGCTTTGCCAATTCGCTCAAACTCTTTTGCAATTTCACTCAAAGGCAAGCGTTGGTCAGGTTTTTCTTTGTTGACGATTTGGTTTTCTTGCAGGTCGAGATATTGAACAGGGGTATCCAGCATTTCGGCTGCTACACCGAAGATCTCGTGACGCAGGGTGAGGATGGCTTGACGCACTGCGCCGCCAACAAAATACGTGGCGCGGGAAGCGCCTTGAATGTCACTGTTTGGCACCAAAGCCGTATCAGCGTTGACAATTTGAATTTGTTTGCGATTGACCCCCAGACTGTCGGCAGCAATTTGGGACATAACCGTGTTTGTACCTTGCCCATAGTCTGGGGCGGAACAGTAGACAATCACCTGGCCATCTAAGGCCAATTCAGCGTGGGCTTCAATGCATAACGTGCCGGCTTTACCAAAGCGATACCACATGCCGGCCAAACCAACACCCTGCCGGTAATGCGAGTTTCGATGATGGGATTGAGTTTCTTGAACTTCTGCAAGCAATTGTTGGTAGGATGGCCGCACAGCTTCTAAGACCTGTCGATACCCGATGGTCTCGGGAGATGGATAACCAAGGTAAATCATGTCCCCATCCTGAAGGCAATTGCGCAAACGTAACTCCAAGGGATCTAGACCGAGTTTCTCAGCGAGTTCATCTAAGGTGCATTCAATTCCAAAGGTCGCCTGAGAGGTGCCGAAGCCGCGGAACTGACCAGATTTTGGTCCATTCGTGTAAATGGTCTGCGCCAGGCCGTCAACAGCTTGCCAGCGATAGCCACCGCCGCCGGCTGTTAGAGCATAATTTGGGATGTATTGCCCACCACTGTCATAGCCGCCGGTATCAGCATGGATGCGCATCCAGAGCGCTCTCAATTCGCCTTCTGATGTGGCTCCGATGCGGTAATGCATTTGATAAGGGTGGCGTTTGGGAGTTGACTCGAAGGATTCCGAACGGCTGTACACCAGGCGAACGGGATGGCGCACAGAATACACGGCTAAGGCAGTGGCAACAAAGGGCCAGGGGTCTTGTTTGCCACCAAACGAACCGCCGGTGGGAGGAGTGATCACTCGCACCTGTTCGAGAGGTAACCCCAGGGCGTCGGCGATATAGCGTTGCTGATTGTGCGGTTGATGGTTACCACCCACAACCGTAATGCGACCCATTTCATCCACGTACCCCAACAGACTTTCACGTTCCAGATAGGCATGTTCCAGAAAAGCCGTTGTATAGTGTGTATCAACCTGAACCGTTGCAGCAGCAAAAGCAGCTTCGATGTCCCCATAGTGAAGTTCAAACGATGCTAAGACATTTTTATCCCCGGCAATATAAACGGCATTGGGAGCCAGAGCTTCATCGATCGAAAGCACATGGGGCAAAACCTCGAACTCGATTTCAACCAACAGCATTCCTTGGTAGGCCGATTCGGGGGTTTCGGCGACAACCAGAAAGATCGGCGCTCCCTTCATCCGTAAAGTTTCACCAAGCGGCGGTAAAACCGGCTCTGCGCGACTGTATTCCTCAAAGCCGTTGACACCAGGAACATCCTGCCAGGTGAGAATCTTCTTTACACCAGGGGCTTTTTCGGCCTGACGGATATCCAGTTTACGTAAGCGGGCGTGGAAATGGGGACTGCGTCCAACCAGGATAGTCCATACGTCCTCTTGCGGAATATCTTCAGCAAATTTTGCTCTGCCAGTAACTTTTGCGACGGAGTCGGTTCGGTATGGATCTCCACCTATAATCTCACTGGTGAACTTCATCGTAAAACCTCCCAAAACTTTAATATCGGAGGGCGATCGCGATGTAACCTATTATAGTATAATTTTTGCAGAGAAAGTTGTTACGTTTGTCTCTTCAAGGGAACGAAACATATACTAAAGACAAATGGTGAGCGATGATTGCCTGATTTTCCGCACACAATTCGTTGCCGTAAAGGGATCATAGAAACAGGGCTATGAATTCTGGGTATCACTTTAGCATGGTTAGTTAATCTTTTTATTTTTAGCAGGGTTAGAAAAATCTTTTTTCTGCGGCGTGATGTAGAGAGGAGGTGTAGCGAAAAAATAACTTCAAATTTATCAATCGGGCGGCTGATTCAACATGACCAAAGAGGAGACGTTCAATGAAAAGCGAGAGCATCTTGAAACCCATTGTTGTCTTAACTATTATCAGCGCACTCGCGCTGCAGGCTTGCAGTACTCAAGGGACAACTCTCCCTACGCAGACACAGCCTGCCCAGGTAGGTGGAAATGAGCAGCCGGCTGCATCTGGCACAGGTCGAAGGGGAATCTTGCGCGTTGCGATGCAACCGCTTGTGCAGGTCGACCCGGCGACTATCTCCTCAGACCCGGAAGTGTTTGCTCTGAGCCAGATTTATGATTATCTAGTGGACGTTACCCCAGAAAATACCATTGCCCCTCGTTTGGCGAAGAGCTGGACGGTGAGTGAGGATGGCCTGGTGTACACTTTCCAGTTGGAAGAAGGGGTAACCTTCCACGATGGCACGCCTTTTACAGCGAAAGATGTTGTCTGGACCTTCAATCGGCTGCGTAACCCGGCCTCTGGATATCCCACGGCGGATTTGTATGCCAGTGTTGAACGGGTCGAGGCAACGGCTGAGTTAGAGGTTACGTTCAAGTTAAACAAAACAAACCGTTTTTTCCTCTACGACCTGAGCGATTATCATGCCTTGATTCTAAAAGAGGGTACGACTGATCCAACCCAGTTCAACGGGACAGGCCCTTTCAAGGTGGTTGAATATGAACCGGAAGATCGCCTGATTTTGCAAGCCAACGAAGCCTATTTTGTTGAAGGGCAACCCAAGCTACAAGGGGTGGAGATGATTTTCTTTAACACGCCAGAAGCGATCCTTACGGCTTTGCGCGGGGGACAGGTTGATCTGGTTATGTCGCTTTCGACTGACCAGTATGGCAGCTTACGGGGCGTGAGTGGAATCACTCTGCTGGAGGCGCCTACGAACCTATTTGATGTGGTTCGGTTACGTGCGGATCGCTCTCCGGGCAACGATCCCAGAGTGATGCAAGCCCTAAAGCTTGGTCTGGATCGGCAAGCCATATACCAGTTGGTAATGGCTGGCTTTGGGCGCATCGG
>DAOTZA010000076.1:0-13232 GCA_034434515.1 Anaerolineales bacterium
TATAAAAAAGAGAAAAATGCGTGTCTGTCTTCTCCCCCTAAAAATCGAACCGCGAAACCCGGCAGAGAATTTGCGCCACTTTGAGCAGAGGTTGCAGGAGATTGCTCCTCATCAGCCAGACCTGGTCTGTTTGCCAGAGTGCGCTTTTACAGGCTATCTCTACGAAGAAGCGCACCTGGCAAGGTTTGCTGAACCGATTCCAGGCGAGATGACCGAGGCGATTTCAAACCTGGCGCGCAGCTATCGCAGTTACCTCTGCTTTGGGATGTTAGAAAGAGCGCTGCAAGGGTTTTACAGTTCGGCGGTTTTAGTGGATAAGATGGGTCAGGTGGTACTGGTTCAGCGCAAAATTAGCGAGCAACCGCCTTTCGCAACCGGCAACGAGGTGCATGTAGCTCACACCGAATTTGGCTGGGTGTCCATCCTCATTTGTGGTGACCTGTTTGACGATACGGTAAAGTCAAGGATTGATCCACGGACGCAATGCTTGCTGGTGCCTATGGCGCGTAGCTTTGAGGGCAAGTCACCGCATTTGGATCGGTGGCTAAAGGAAGAGCGCCAGGCTTACCTGGAGGAAGTCAAAAAAACGGGCCTCCTGACCTTGATGGTCAATTTATTGGAGGATGCCAAGGTACCAGAAGCAGCCTTTGGGGGTGCGCTAATCGTCCGGGAGGATGGCGAAATTCTGGCCGAATCTCCGCATGGGAGCGATCAAGCCTTGATCTTTGACCTAATGCCGCTTGACCGGGAGCGCAGGTATAATCCTTCCCAGCCGAAACAATAATCCCGCAAAATTCTCACCGTATCGACCATGTCCTCGATGATGAATCTGATCAACGAATTGTGGTTCCTGCGCCGTGACCTGGTCTCGGATGGCTACGATCAGGCTCTCTACCGTCTGGCTGAGGAAGTGCCGCTGACCATTCACGAGTATCCTACGGGGGAACGGTGCTGGACCTGGCGCATTCCCGAAAAATGGACCTGTCATGAAGCCTATCTGGAAACGTTGAGCGGCAAGCGCTTGATTGATGTTGCCGATCATCCCTTACATGTTGTTTCGTATTCGCTGCCCTTTGAAGGAATCGTCAGCCGCGAGGAATTATTTGCCCACTTGCATACCCATCCCACCTTACCCGAGGCGATTCCCTTTGTCTTCAAGTATTATCAGCGCGATTGGGGCTTGTGTGCATCTCAGACTCTGAAGGAGTCTTTGACCGAAGAGCGCTATCGGGTGGTAATTCGCACCACTTTTGAAGCCGGCACTTTGAAGGTGGGGGAGGTGATCGTGCCTGGTGAAAGCGAGCAGACCTTTATGCTGGCCGCTCACCTTTGCCATCCGGCAATGGTCAATGATGACTTAACCGGGGTTGTGGTTGGGGTGGATGTGATGCGCCACTTGCTTGCTCAACCCAAACCGTTCTACACCTACCGCTTTTTGATTGTGCCCGAAACCATCGGCTCGGTAGCTTATTTGAGCCATCATGAAGACTTGATCCCCCAAATGATCGGCGGTTTGTTCCTGGAAATGTTGGGCAATGACAGCCCGCATGCCTTGCAATTTTCCTTTCAACCCCAGAGTCGAGTCGATCGCTGTCTGGCGGCTGCCTTTCGGGGGCTTGATCCGGCGGGGTACACCGCTCCCTATCGCAAAATTGTGCCCAACGACGAGCGCCAATTCAACGCGCCGGGGGTACGCGTGCCGATGCTTTCCCTTTCCCGGGTCGAGCAACCCTCTTATCCTCCACGTCCTTATCGCGAATATCATTCAAGCCTGGATACCCCCGCCATTGTCAGCGAGCAACGCCTGAACGCCTCGCGCGATCTTGTCTTGGGCTTATTACAAGCCTGGGAACGCGACCAGATTGTGGTGAATCATTTCAAGGGCGAAATCTTTCTCTCCGGCTATGGAATCTGGATCGATTATCGCACCAACCCGCAAGGCAATTTGCGCTTATTCGAGATCATGGAACGCTGCGATGGAGAACATACCGTTTCGGACATTGCTCAGGAACTCGAGCTCCCTTTTCAAGTGGTTTGGGAAGTTGTCTCGCTTTTTGAGCAAAAAGGGTTGGTGTCCTTTAGGCGACCTCCTCTGGCAATCCGCTAATTCATCTTTATTCCGGTGTTTTTCAGCGAAATTTTATTGATGATCTCATTCATCCCTCTGCAGATCAAAGTGCCTCTCAAACATTTGCGCTGGCAAATGCGACGCTGGCTGGCTGGCCTGCGGTGGGGATTTGCTTATCAGGCAAGCCTGCCGGCTGTCTTAGGCAACGCCATGCCCAAATCGGGTTCACACCTGATTATTCAAGTGTTGCAGGGTTTGACGCGCATTGGCCCGTTTGTCAACCCTGGTTTTCCTCCAGTCAACCGCGCCGAGGACAACCGCAAGCTGAATGAGGCGCAAATCTTGCGTAATTTGCACCGCTTGCGGGCGGGGGATATCGCTTATGGCTATCTTCAAGCGCATGAGCCTTTCCTTTCTTTCTGCGCTCAACCTGGCCGGGCGATGATTTTTGTCTATCGCGATCCACGCGATATGCTGGTCTCGCATGTCTTTTACGCCACGCAGATTCACCGTGGCCATGGAATGCACGAATACTATACCCGACGTTTGCAAGGTATGGAGCAACGCTTAAACGCCGCCATCTATGGCGTGGATGAACCCGAGGCGCGCCTTGCGGGCGTGCGCCAAAAAGTTCTCGCTTATCTCGGCTGGCTGGAGACGCCAGGCGTGTTGTGTTTGCGCTTTGAGGATTTGATTCTCAATCGTCGTCAGGCGCTTCTGCGGATTTTAGACTACTTGCAAGAGCGAGGATTTGAACGGCGTGTTTCCCAGGTGCAAGCTTTAACAGCGTTGGAACAGGCGATTGTCCCCAGACGGTCAGGGACGTTTCGCAAAGCTCAACCAGGCAACTGGCGCGAGTATTTTAGCGAGGCAAACAAGGCTGCCTTTAAGACCGTTGCCGGTGACATTTTGATTCAATTGGGATACGAGAAAGATCATAACTGGTAAACTTAGACCGGCACTCTCTAATTTAGAAATTTATGCTGAAGGGAATAGCAATGCAATCAAGATTAGGATTTTGTACGGTAGTAAGCTGTATGGATGGACGTATCCAACTGCCAGTCAATCGTTATGCTCAGGAAAGATTTGGGGTGGCATATGTGGATACGATTACTGAAGCCGGGGTTAACAAAGTCATTGCCGAACAAAGCCCCCAAACCATTGTCGAGTCGGTCTTAAAGAAGCTATCGATCTCGGTCAATGCCCATCGTTCGTGTGGCATTGCGATTGTTGGGCATCATGATTGTGCCGGCAATCCGAACCCGCGTGAAATTCAAATTGCACATATCCTTCAGGCAATGGAATTCTTGCGCCAGCTTTATCCCCAGATGGAAATTATCGGTTTGTGGGTGAACGAAAACTGGCAGGTTGAAGAGCTAACGGATGCAAAAACGGACTCCAATCCATCGTCCTGACTAGCGTACGGCTCGACTATTCTTCTTCTCTGCCAAGCGTTTGTTGTCGGTGGTTTTGGTCGAATTTTGCCGGGACGAATGATGAAGTCAAGCCTTAATTTGGTGAAAGGGATCGACGTTCGCCTTTACTGGCGGGGATATTGGGGTTATATTACAAACAACGAATTGCGGCTATGATGAGTCTCTGGATGCAAATAGCGAAGCGGCGAAAAAGTATTGCAAAATCAGCCGTCCCTGGTCCAGCAACCCTCCCCGGGCCAGCAGATGTCTCGTCTGCATCAACTGGAGGAACAGGTGACACGCCCACCTCACCCGGGCCAGCAGACGTCTCGTCTGCATTAACCGGGGACACAAGTGACACTTCCGCCTCACCTGGGTTAGCAGACGTCCCTGGGTCAGCAGCCGTCCCTGAGGTCGCGGACATCCCTGGGACAACAGACATTTCTGGGCCAGCAGATGTCTCGTCTGCATTAACTTTAACAACAAGCCTCACGTCCGTCTCAACTTCAAGCGACCAATCCCTCGCAGCTAGGCACAAAGGGTGGTATTTTCGTGGCCGCCTACCTCATTTTGATGCTGCAGATGTTTATCAATTTATCACCTTTCGCCTCCATGATTCTGTCCCCGCTGCGGTCATTGAGAAGTAGAAACAGGAACTTAACTGGTACGAAGGCATTTCTGCTGATTCAAAGGAAGCCATCGAATTGCGCAAAAGGATTGAAAAATACGCTGATAATGGCCGGGGCGCCTGCTATCTTCGCGATGAACGGATTGCGCGCCTCGTTCAAGGTGCTTTGAGACACTTCGACAGACAACGATATCGCCTCATTGCCTGGTGCATCATGCCCAATCACGTCCACGTGCTCATCCAGATGATGGATGAGCCGCTGGCAAATATTATCCATAGTTGGAAATCATACACGGCGCACGAAGCGAACAAACTTTTGGGCCGTAAAGGTGCGTTTTGGATGCCAGATTACTTTGACCGCTACATTCGTGATAAGGAGCATTTTATCGCAACGGTTGAGTATATTTTGCAAAATCCGGTCAAAGCAGGGTTAGTAGACACTGCAGAGAATTGGTCCTGGTCTGGCTTCATTGCTTAGAACGTTTATTCCGCCGAAGCTGGGTAAACATCCATCTCAGATGCTGATTCTATTGCTGTTGAGAACGCATCCGCCTCAGATGCGATTTCGGATGCTGACTTCGCTACCACCGCTGAGATCTGTCTTAGATGCTGATCCCACTGCTGGCTGCTTCTGACGCAAGCGCAGGCGTACGAGACGTCGCGCGCCCCAAGGATTGCAGTCGATATTAGCCAAAACTGAATGAAAGACACTTGTTTACAGGCTCACAATATTGAGAGACATCTGAAAAACCGAGTCGATTTTGGAAGGAGATAAACATTACGAAGGAGAATAACCTCTTCCATCATAGGACTATTGTCAGGTTTTCTATTGTGCTTGTTCTATTTAGCCTTGGTGGTTACCTTGCCTGATCGGATGATGGGATTAGCGACGGTTCTCGGGTTTGCATTTGTGGTGATCTTGCGCCGCAATGGTAAACCGATTCAACGCTGGCACTTGTTTGCGGCTTGGTTCGTTCTGGGGTGTGCTCTAGCCGCAGCTTTACTGGCTATTCTTGACATCGTTTTTCCACCGCTGACCTGATCCGCTTTGAGGCTTGATAATTACCTACCAAAGGCTCTAATTTGCAGGGCAGACCGTCCACGAATAATTCACGAATGCACGAATAGTGCTGTCATTCGTTTATTCGTGATCAATTCGTGGACGGTTTTCTCAGCAAATTATCTACACGACTTGTGATGGTAGGTTGTTACTAATTTTGTGGTAAAAATGGATAAATGGATACAGAGAGGGTTTATGGGCAAGGTTTGTCCTTAGACAGCTATGAATCGGGGAATCCTCGTGGTATATTAAATTTGAGAAAAGACAATTGGTAGAAAGGAACGAGAGAGATATAAATGAAAACGATTAAGTACGTTTACTGGCAAGAGGAAGACATGTGGCTTGGATATCTGGAGGAATATCCTGACTATTGGACTCAAGGCGAAACGATAGAAGAATTGCAAGAAAGCCTGAAAGACCTTTACATTGAGCTTACCAGTGGAAATATCCCTTGTGTTCGCAGGGTTGCTGAACTGAATTTGGCATGAAACGCAAGGCGTTGATCCGTGAGCTGGAGAAGATGGGATGTGTGCTCATTCGTCATGGAGCAAAGCATGACTGGCATCCGAATCCACGCCCGAAAGTATCTCAGCCTGTGCCTCGGCACAACGAGATTAAGGAGGATTTGGCAAGACACATTATCAAAATGCTTAGGAATGAAACCTGATTTGCGTTTGCGAATGAACAGGTGCGGCAAGGGGTGTTGGTTTGAGAAATTCGGCAGCCCTGGATTGCAGATAGCAGCTTTCTCCCTTGCAACTCGGTAACATTTTATTTGATAGAACGCGCGACTTTTTTGGGGGACATGTGCTATAATGATTATGCAACAGATAAAGGGTATAAGGAAACAAACCAGTAAAATAAATTTTATGCCTTCAAGTAACACCTAGGGTGGACAATACCTCCTTGATCACATCGCCAGGTCCCCTTTAGGAACGCAGGGTTGTTTTTGTGAAAAGATAAGGTGTGGGAAGATGGATCAAGTTAGCCTCGCTTTATCGCTCGAAAAACAAAAGTCTTATTATGCGCGCCTGATCATCCATGAACAATGGCGCGCCCAACCCCGCCTGGCAGCGCTCTACGGGGAAGAAGGATTTAAAAAAAGCGAACAGGATGCTGAGTCTCATCTTGCTTATCTGGCTCAAGCCCTGGCGTTGGATCACCCGCAAATGTTCTTTGACTATCTCGAATGGGTGAAGATTCTCTTCTACAGTATGGGGCTTTCAACAGATGGCTTGAAGGAAAACTTGATGCTCATCAGAGATTATTTGTGCACTTATTTTCTACCTGAAGGCGCACCCTATCTTGATCACTGGCTTACGCTAGCGATTGAACAATTAGAAAAACCACTTCAAGAGCAATCCAGTTATCTTGACCCAGCGAATCCTCTTAACAGCATAGCGACTCAATTGCTGGATGTCCTGCTCCAAGGGGATCGTTCAAGGGCTTTTCGATTAATTCAAGATTGCATAGCAGCAGGGATGAGTGTTCAAGACCTTTACTTGCGCATCTTTGAACCCTGTCAACGCGAGGTTGGACGTTTATGGCACACGCAGCAGATCGGCATTGCGCAGGAACATTTTTGCACTGCTTCGATCCAATCGCTCATGGCGCAGCTTTATCCCCTCGTTGCTCCATCTTCCTGTAATGGGCGACATCTGGTAGCTGTTTGCGTCGGCAGGGAACTTCATAACATTGGACTGCGGATGGTCTCGGATTTTCTTCAGATGCAGGGATGGCAAGTTCATTACCTTGGGCATAACACACCCAACCAGGCGATTTTGGAGTACCTTGATATCATTGAAGCGGACTTGGTCGCCATCTCGACCACGATCCCAACCCATCTTTGGGATGTGGAAGAATTAATCCGAAATGTGCGGAAAACCAAAGGCAAGGATAGCCCCAAAATCCTGGTCGGCGGATCTCCTTTCAATTTGTATCCCGAACTCTGGCAGAAGATTGGGGCAGATGGTTTCGCCTCGAATGCAGAACAAGCTGTAGTTGTGGCTAATCGGTTACTCAATGCTTGATGCTATAAGGAAGCCCGATTTTGGTGGATGATACTGTTTCAGGTATCCATCAGGGTTGGCTTTCTCTCTCTTACAGGTTGAACTTGCATAATGCCTCTTTCAGGGTTGCGTTGAATTGTTCACTGCCTTAAAGCAAAAAATCCAGTTCCTTAAACGCGAATCCTATGCACTTTACCTTGTCTACCGCGATCCCCGGTGTCCATGGTATGCCAGAGTTTTTACTGCCCTGGTAGTAGCTCATACCTTTAGCCCCATTGACTTGATCCCGGATTTTATCCCCATCCTGGGTTATTTAGATGATCTCTTGATTACTCCGATAGGCATTTTTCTCGCCTTGAAGATGATTCCTCCCCAAATCATGACGGAGGCGCGCCAGCAAGCCGAAACGCTCGAGCGCGAAGGGAAGCTAACTGTCCGAGCAGGTGCTGCTCTGGTGATTACCCTCTGGCTTTTAGGGCTTGCTTTTCTGCTATTTGTCCTGTATCGGCTATATTTATTTAGGGATTAACCTCCTGGGTGAGGGATTTCTCAAGGGTATCCATCCTGTGCGAGCCATCTTTAGGAATTGAATAGTGAGACATAGACCTTCGCGCCCCCTGCGTCAACCTACCTGGATGTTGAAAGCGCGCCTGGTACGGCGCCTCTTGCGGCGCTTGCGTCAGCAGATTCGCTATGCTCGCTTTTCTCTGCGGGGTTTGCCCATCTTGTTTGCAAACTCCTTTCCCAAAAGCGGCACCCATCTGCTGACCCAAGTTCTGCGAGCTTTTACGGAGATCGGTCCAGCCGTGGACAGCGGTCTGCCTGCGGTGGTGATGTATGAAGGGGATGGCGGCCGATTGCGCTCCGAGGTTGAGATCATCGCTGACCTGAAGCGGTTTCTACCAGGCGATATTGGTTATGGGCATCTTCATGCCTTCTCGCAAGCGGTAGAAATCCTGGCCGCACCTCCGTTTGCGACATACTTTATCCTCCGCGATCCGCGTGATGTGGCAATCTCGCACGTGCATTATGTCACCGAAATGGAACCTCGCCATGCCCATCACCGTCTCTTTGCGTACGAACTCTCTACCTTTGAAGAGCGTTTGGCGGCGACGATAACCGGCGTGCCGCAAGCTGATCCTCCTTTACCGGGCCTTGCCGATCGTCTAAAGCCGTATTTAGGATGGTTAGATAACCCCCATGTGCTAACGATAAAGTATGAAGCCCTCTTTGTAGATCGCCAATCGGCTCTGCGGGCAATTCTGGAACATGCCATGAGCCGGGGTTTCCCCCTGTCTCATGGCCTTGAAGAAGCCCTGCGGGTTTTGGATAGCCATATTCAACCGCAACGCTCACCGACCTTTCGCAAAGGCGGCGCGGGTGGCTGGCGGGAGGTATTCACTCCCCAACAGAAACAATTGTTTAAGGAGTATTGTCACGGCATGGTTACGCTGTTGGGGTATGAGAAAGACGAAACCTGGTGAATGACTCAATCCGAATTGTTTTTTAGATTATCATCTTCAGTAAACTGAGTTTGGGTTGTAAAAGTTCCCTGCTTGATTGCTTCCGAGTATACACGACAAGCTTCATATAAGCGCAAATGGTTCAGCGCTCATCTTGCTTTACTGCCCGAAGGAAACCTGCGATAAACACTCCCAGACTCATATCCCTTTAACCAAGAGAGCGAGGAATTTATGAATGGCGATGGCTTTCCTGTTTTGTTTTCTCTGTTGTGTGGGGGCTTTTTCTTTTTGGTCTTTGGTGGGCTGGGCTTCTGGTTGATGATTGCCAGCCGTAAGCAGCGGGAAAAAGTAGCGGCAAGTCAGAACTGGCCGACCGTACTCGCCCAGATCACCCTTGCCGAAGTGCGCGAGAGTAGGAGTGCAGATAGTGAGGGTGATATTCAACGATCCTATTATCCGCATGTGGAATATAGCTATCAGGTTGCCGGGATGACCTATCAAGGGGATAAAATTAACTTGGGAGCAAGGAGAGGCTATTCCTCGCCCCAAAAAGCCAATGAATAAATTGCCCGCTATCCTGTCGGCGCTCAGGTGAGAGCGTATTACAATCCTAAAAACCCCAAAGAGGCAGTTTTACAACAACGAGCAGTGGGAACGAACTTTATGATGATCTTTGGGATCATTGCCCTGCTGATAGCCCTGTGCAGTCTGTGTGGTCTGCTTTGGAGTGTGATTAGCAACCTTGTCTCTTCATAGCATCAATGCTTGCTCGGTGGTTATCCGGGCTTACAACGAGGAAAAGCATATCGGGCGATTATTAGAGGGAATCGCTCATCAAACGCTCCGGCCAGCCGAGATCATTTTGGTCGATTCTGGCTCTACCGATCGGACAGTTGAAATTGCTAAAAGCTACGCTGCCAAAGTGGTCCGAATCGAACCGCAGGAGTTTACTTTTGGTCGTTCACTCAACCTGGGCGTTCAGCAGGCTGGCACCGATATCGTTGTCATCGCCAGCGCGCATGTCTATCCGGTCTATCCGGACTGGTTGGAGCGCTTGTTAGCCCCTTTTGAATACGAGAAGATTGCGCTGACCTATGGAAAACAACGTGGTAATGACCAAAGTTTCTTCTCCGAAAAACAAATTTTCTTCCAATGGTATGGGGAACAGACTAATCTCTCTCAAAGCCATCCCTTCTGTAATAATGCAAACGCGGCCATCCGTCGCCCTTTATGGCAACAGCATCCCTACGATGAAACCTTGAGCGGATTAGAAGATATTGCCTGGGCAAAATGGGCGCTGGAACAGGGCTATCGAATTGCCTATGTTGCCGAAGCAGAGATCGTGCATGTGCATCAAGAGACGCCACAAGCCGTTTTTAATCGCTACCGCCGCGAAGCCATGGCGTTTAAACGCCTCTTCCCCCAAGAGAAATTCACTTTGGTAGATTTTCTTCGCTTGACCCTGAGCAATATCTTCACCGATCTCTGGCATGCGCGTCGGGAGCGGGCTTTGAGCCGACATTGGTGGGATATTCTTTGGTTTCGCTGGATGCAGTTTTGGGGCACCTATCGCGGTTATCGTCAGGCAGGTCCTCTAACCTGGCAACTGCGCCAGACTTTTTACTATCCGCGCCAGTTTCGGGAGGAGAAAACCCTTTCCACGACTCGCAATATTGAACCGATTCGGTATAATGATACCTGAATCCAGAGTGGACGAAAAGATGACAAGCTCTTTGCCGAAAATTGTCGCCCTTGTTCCCATGCGCCATCACTCTCAGCGAGTACCTGGCAAAAATTATCGCCCTCTCGCCGGCAAGCCTTTGTTTCATCATATTTTAGAAACTTTGCAAAGCTGTGCGGAGATCACCGCAATTGTAGTAGACACCGACAGTCCGCTAATCCTGAAAGACTTGCAAATTCATTTCCCACAGGTTCACGGTCTGATTCGGCCGGAAACCCTGCGTGGCGATCGCGTGCCAATGAACGAAATATTAGCTTATGACGTATCACAGGTAAAAGCTGACGTTTATTTGCAAACCCACAGTACCAATCCCTTGTTGAAAGCCGAGACCATCTCTCGGGCTATTCATATCTTCCGGGAAAATTATCCTGCCTATGACTCGCTCTTTTCGGTTACTCGCTGGCAAACCCGCCTGTATGATCAAGTCGGACGCGCCATCAATCACAATCCAGCGATCTTGCTGCAAACGCAAGACTTACCGCCAGTCTATGAGGAGAACTCGTGTATCTATATCTTTACAGCCGAGACCTTGCTGCGCAGACGTAACCGTCTTGGAGAACGCCCGCTGATGTTTGAAATCGATGCGGCTGAAGCCTGGGATATCGATGACGAGTTAGACTTTGCGATTGTGGATTTTCTTGCTCAAAGAAATCATCAGAAATAAGAGGATCCTTTATGACCTTTGTGGTGCTTTTTTCCGCTCCATATATGTTACCGCGCCGTCACCATTTTCAACCGTTGCTAGAAAGCTATGGCATTGAAGTTCTTTCCGTCGAAGTCAAAGAGCGACTGTCTGAAGAACAATTGCTCACGGTTGCCGGTCAGTATGATGGCACCATTTGTGGCGATGACCGCTACACTGCCCGTGTTCTGGAAGCCTGCGCTCCGCGCTTGAAAGTGATTTCCAAATGGGGGTCGGGAGTGGATTCCATTGACCACGATGCCGCCGCGCGGTTAGGGATTCAGGTCTGCCGTACCCCGAATGCCTTTACTTTGCCGGTGGCGGATACGGTCTTGGGATACATGTTGGCTTTTGCTCGCCGCCAACCGTGGATGGATCGAGCGATGAAAGCCGGCCAATGGGAGAAGCTGCCAGGTCGCTCTCTGAGTGAATGTACCCTAGGCGTTATTGGAGTGGGCAATATTGGCAAGGCGGTCATTCGCCGAGCGCGCGCTTTTGGAATGCGTATTCTGGGGAATGATATTGTCGAAATTGCTCACGATTTCATCGCTGAGAATCAGGTCGAAATGACCAGCCTGGAAGATTTATTACAGCGGGCGGATTTTGTAAGCTTGAATTGTGATCTCAACCCGACAAGTTATCATTTGATCAATGAGAGGACCTTGAAGTTGATGAAACCCAGCGCGGTGCTGATCAACGCTGCGCGGGGTGCAGTGGTAGATGAACAAGCCCTGATCAACGCCCTCCAAAACGGCCAGATCGGTGGGGCGGCTTTAGATGTCTTTGAGCAGGAGCCTTTACCTCTCGATTCGCCCTTGCTTAAGATGGATCAGGTGATGTTAGCTCCGCATAATGCCAATTCCAGTCCTGCGGCGTGGGAGCGGGTGCATCGAAACACCCTGCGAAATCTGTTGCAAGGCCTGGGAATTGCTTGTGAGGATTTAGAAGAACGCTATGTGCGGTTTGCAAAATTTCAATCAATGAATTAAGTGACCATGCATGAGCGGCGACAGAGGTTAAGGAGTAACCTGTATGGTCAACAGTGACCAAGAATCCAAGCGAGTTGTGTTGATCACTGGCGCGGCCGGCGGCATAGGCCGGGCAACCGTTCATCATTTCGCCCACATGGGTTGGAAGGTTATCGGTGTTGATCGCGCCTCTTTTGGAGAGGCTTTTCCATCAGATGGCGCCTTCATTCAGGCAGATATTTCAATTAGCGAAAACCTGCAAGCGATCTTTAGCGCTACCAGAGAGATCACTCCCTACTTACACGCTTTGGTGAACAATGCGGCTGTTCAGGTTGCCAAACCTTTGTTGGAAACGACCATCGATGAGTGGAATATGGTTCTTGCCTCTAACCTGACCTCGGTGTTTCTGGGAGTCAAGCTAGCATATCCCTTGTTGAAAGCTGCTGGTGGAGGAGCGATTGTCAATGTATCTTCGGTTCATGCTGTAGCTACTTCCGCCAACATTGCTGCGTATGCGGCCAGTAAGGGAGGACTCCTGGCTCTGACGCGAGCAATCGCGATTGAGTTCGCCAGGGACAACATTCGCGCCAACGCAGTCTTGCCTGGTGCAGTAGATACCCCCATGTTGCGCGCCGGCTTGGGACGGGGGCATGTATCAGGAGGAGATATCCTGGAACGGTTGGATAATTTAGCCCGTAAGACGGTTAACGGGCGCATTGGTAAACCAGAAGAGATTGCTCACGCAATCTACTTCCTTGCCGATGAGACTCAATCTTCTTTTATGACCGGGCAGGCTTTAATCGTCGATGGCGGCGCAACTGCTCGCCTCAGCACAGAATAAATGGGTACCTACATTCCTCCCTTCAAACGTTTGTTTCCTCCTGCGATATGGCGTCCTCTTAGTCGGATGCGTTACGCTTTAGGACGCGCCGCGCAGTATCCTGCCGCTACCTTTCATCCCTGGCGTCGACAAAGCAAGCGTGTCCTGGAAGGTTATGCCCAACGCCATCAGGGGCAGCGCTGTTTTATTATCGGCAATGGACCCAGCTTAAAGCAAACCGACCTGACCAGGCTGAAAGATGAGATTACCTTTGGCATGAATCGCATCTATCTCGCCTTTGATCAGATCGGTTTTGTTACCACCTACTATGTGGCGATCAATGATCTGGTCATTGAACAATGTCTGGCGGATATTTTA
>DAOTZA010000077.1:0-6816 GCA_034434515.1 Anaerolineales bacterium
GTGCTTGCCAGTGCCGCGACTTCGTTTTTGTTAGGCATTGAGCCGGTGCTGGGTGTTTCGGTCAGCGATCGCGTCTTGCGCGCTTTGATTACCCTGGCTATTGGTTTGTCTTTCTACCTGACTGTCGCGATTTATCCTTCATCCCATGCCGAACTGCGCTCTGCCCTGCGATGGATGTTCATCGGTTTTAGCCTGGCTTTCGTATGGGGTTCTTTGCAGACCGTTTACATCCTTCATTTCAACCGCTCCTATTTCGATCTGCTCAATCACCTTCAGAAAGCCTTTTCCCTGCGCAAACTCTTTCCAACTCGCATTTCAGGCCCAACCTATGAGCCAAACTGGTTCGCTGAGCAGATCAACTTGCTGCTCATCCCTTGGTTACTGGCATCCGTACTCAGTGGTCGCTCGATCTTTCCCTGGCGTTGGCGAAACTTCACCATCGAATGGTTGCTGCTTGCCTGGGCTGTGATCCTGATTGCGTTTACCTTTTCGCGCGCCGGATATGTTAATCTGGCTGTGCTTCTCCTGACGGCGCTGATCCTATGGCGCTGGCGTCTTTTCAGCCAACGCGGTCTCTCGCTTTTCAAAACCGTTGGCCGCCTGGCTCTAGAAGCGCTGCTGGTGTTGGTTTTGTTTGTCAGCATGGCGTTTGGGGTGGGGCGGAAAAATGATTTCTTTGCTCGCATCTGGACCTACTGGATCGAGAATCAAGACACCAGCTTTGAGCGGTTTTTGTATTACATCGGTTTCAACGCCCGGCTGACCTACAGCGCCACGGCGTTTAACACGTTTCAGGCCTACCCCGTACTTGGCGTGGGACCGGGCAATTATGCCTTTTTCTTTGAGAAGATGTTGCCCGATCAGCCCCTGGCGCCCACACCGGAACTGCTGCGCATCATCTCACCTGAAGAGGGAAGCAACCGGCTGATCACGCCCAAGAATCTGTTTCTGCGCATTCTGGCGGAAAACGGCCTCATTGGCTTGGGAGGCTTTCTCGTCTTTCTGATCGCCCATTTCGGTATTGCGCTCTATCTCTGGCTATCGCCCCAGAAAGAGGAACAATTCTGGGGAATGGCTGCCCTCTTAGGGCTGGTTGGTTTGCTGGTGGCGGCCTTTTCGTTTGACTCCTTTGCCCTGCCGAATATGTGGGTGCTGCTGGGTTTGATTGCGGCGGCTGCATTTCTGGCTCGGACGCAATCAGTATTCCTGGCGCGTTCGGACGAGTAGCAACCGGTAGGGGTCTTTGGGGTAGTAATGAAGGATATTGCGATCCTGAAAGGTATCTGCCAAAGCCTGATCGGTGTTAGGACCGATGGAACGCACAATGACAAACGGCGAATCGAGAAAGGGCGAGCTAAGTTCCAGCAAGGCGCCGTATTCTGTCCAATGGTCGGGGTGCACAATTACCAGAGCTGGTGTTAGCGCCTGGGCTTGGTCGGTCAGAAAGGGGCGCAGGCGGCTGGCGGTCACGCCATATAACCCAAACAGACCTCCGAGGCGGAGCGGGGTATAAAAGAGCAGATTGGCGGCTACGGCAAGAGCAAGCCCAGCCGTGGCAAGCAAGCGGCGCGCTTTTTGCCATCCGTGGTGCGGGACATAGGTGGTGGAAGGCGTCATGGGCAAACCGGCCAGCCACGCAAAACCGACTGCGCTGAGCATCACCGCGCTATGCAACCCCTCAAAATAGTAACGCGGTCCTAACAAAGCTGAGCCAATCCAGTAAAACAGATAGACAAAGAGCAAAGCCGGCAAGACGAACAAGGCCGGCAAGGCATGCCAAAGCCGTCTCCAGAGCACCCCAAGCAAGCCAAAGGGAATCAGCACCCACGAAACCTGCCCCCAACCGAATAGGTCATGCCGGCCAAACCACAGGCTATATTTCAGGTTGATCCAAGCCTGACGCAGGTTATGGCCGCCCTCCACGCGCCCATAGCCGGGTCCAAACCCTACTTTGTCATATTCCCACCACAGGGTATAGGGATTGAGCAGTGGATCGCCGCTAACAGCGTACTGCCAGAGTAAAAGCATTGCCGCGACCAGCGCGGCCAGCAGAGCAAAGCCAATCAGACGCCAGCGTCTCTCTCGGTCGCCGCTCCACAGCAGCCAAAGGGCATGAATGACAAATGGTAGAGCAACCCCTACCGCGGTTAAGGGGCGCGTGAGTGCCAGCAGCCCAAGGCTGAGTGCGCCAACCAGGGTTGGCAAACCGATCGGCAAGCCGCGCTCGGCCGCCCCTCCCTGAAAAACATCCAACCAGGCCAGTGCGAAAGCTAAGGTCAGGAAAAGCCCGAAAGGATGCGACAATAAAGAGCCACTGTTCATCCAGAAAAACGGGGAGGTGAGGGTCAAAGCCAGGCTGAGCAAGCCAACCGGATTGCCGAACAGCCGTCCTGCCAGCCGATAAATTAACCAGAGCGAACAACCAGCCAGGAATGGATTGACCCAGGCGCGCACTCCCAGACGCACGCCCAACGAGAGCATGGCTGGCCAACCAGGCGGATATTTGCCAAAGCGCTGCCCTTGATAATCCACGACAAACGGCACCAGGAAGGCTTTCTCATAAGGCGGAGAAGGCACAGTTAGTTTGCCGCGCGCCATCACCTGGGCTTGCCAGACATACGCCATTTCATCCTCGATGTGCGGGACGGCCTCAAATACGCTCAGGGTTACCCGATAGGCGATCACGAAGCCGACCAGACTGAGCAGCAAAGCCAGGCGATCGCTCCACGAAAGACGGTTAAACTGGGCAGCAAAGGTCAAGCGCATAGAGCCTGCAATCCTTGAAGTCAGATCTTTGTTGCCATCCGAGCGGAGGAATACAGCGCGGAGTGAGTCTAGTTCTCTGGCACAGCGCCAACAGCCTGTAGAGCAGCTAGAGCCTGTACATGCAGGATGCCATTGGAGGCCAACACGCCTCGATTGTTGCGCAATGTGCGCCCTTGCGAGAAATCTAACGGTTTACCGCCCAAATCGGTAATTTTTCCCCCCGCTTCTTCCAGGATCAGGCTACCGGCAGCCTGATCCCAGATCTTCTCCCGATAGTCCATTTTGCCTGGTGTGAGCAAGCGGAGGTAAAGTTCTCCCTGTCCATCCGCCAAAAGGGCATATTTGGCTTGACTGTCCAGGCGCAGCGGTGCAGTTTGAAGGTGTAGAAAAGCGGCGAAGGCTTCAATTCGTTCGGCGTCGGTATGACCGCTTTCAAAGGAACGCAATAAGCGCGCCTGACGGATGTCGGTTTGGGGTGAGACCTGAAGGCGTCGATAGGTTTGAGGGTGTTTTAAGGAGGTCACCCAGCTTCCCTTGCCTCGGATAGCAACCAGCAAAGCGCCTTCTCCATCAGCTTGTGGGCGGCAATCGGGGTTAAGTTTTGGACATCCCAAAACGCCCAGCTTTACTTCGCCATCTTCAATTAATGCCAGGGCGATGGCATATTGATCGCCGCGTAAAAAACCTTTGGTGCCATCCAGAGGGTCAAGCGTCCAAAAGCGACCTGTGGCGGGGGCGTTGCCGCTTTCGATCCACTCACAAACCCGCTCTGGATCGGCCGTCGCTTCCACCAAGCGTACATATCGGGTGACGAGCTGGAGTGCTTCGCTTGATTGCGGGTGATGGAGCAAACCGCTCTCCTCTTCGGCCACCAGTTTGTCTTGTGGATAGGCGCGTTGTAAAGCGGCTGCCACAACCGCCTGCGAAGCATAGTCTGCTACCGTGACCGGAGAACGATCCTCTTTGGTCAGGGCCGCAGAGAGCATTTCCTTTTCAATTTGCGCCGTCAACAAGGCAGCCTGACGGGTTGCCTCCAGAGCAAATTGAACTTCGGGAGTCAACTCAAACATGGTTCATCCTTTGTTCTGGTTTTCGAGAATGCCGTGTAAGTCATAGGGCATGGCGCTGAGAATGCGCACGGGCACGATTTCCCCGATTGGTGCTTCACCTTCGATCAAAGTTAGCCCATCGATCTCTGGGGCATCCCGGTAGGTGCGTCCAACGGAAATTAACTGATCGACTGGGTGTCCGTTTTGCCCTTGCACCGTTCCCTGCCCTTCGATTAGCACCTCCAGTTGCTTGCCGATCAACGACTGGTGGATCTGTAACGAAATCTGTTGTTGAGTTGCCATCAATCGTTCCCAGCGTTCTTGCTTCACCTCAGCCGGCACGGGATCACCCAAGACTTCACTGGCGGTGCCCTGTTCGAACGAGAAGGGGAACACGCCTACATGGTCAAAGCGCATCTCTTTGACAAAGTCTAGCAGGGTTTCAAACTCTGCTTCTCCCTCGCCAGGATAGCCGACGATGAAGGTTGTTCGCAGGGTCAAACCCGGTATCTGGTGGCGCATCGTTTCGAGGGTGCGAATCACCCAATCGATATTTGCGGGACGACGCATTGCCCGCAAAATCGCTGGATGGGCATGTTGCAAAGGCAGATCCAGGTAGGGCAATACCTGAGCCTTGCTTGCCATGATCTCGATCAAGCGATCGCTGACTGCGCCAGGATAGGCATAGAGCAGACGAATCCAGGGGATTTCTGGCACTTGCGCCGTAAGCGCTTCGAGTAACTGTGCCAGGCCATCTTTCATTCCCAGGTCCGAACCGTAATCGGTGGTGTCCTGAGCAATCAGTACTAGCTCCTTGACTCCTTGAAGGGCAAGGCGGCGCGCCTCTTCGACTAGAAGTGGAAGCGGGCGGCTGACGGCTGGGCCTTTGATGAGTGGGATGGCACAAAAAGCGCACGGGCGGCGGCAGCCATCGGCAATTTTTAGATATGCGCTGGCGCCTTGTACCGCGGCGCGGAGGATGCTGGGCGGTTCGGCGTGAGCGGTCAGCGTTGGAGCATACAGGGCAGCGACTCCCTGGCGGGGCGGTGAGGCGGGGTGTCGATCCTGGTTGCGCAACTGGCGAAGCAATTGCACGATATCCATCCAGCGCCGCGTGCCCAGAATGCCATCCAGCCCTGGCACCTGCCGAGCAACTTCTTCACCATATCGTTGGGTCAGACAACCGGCCGCAATTAACCATTGCCCTTTGCGTTTGCGTTTGGCAAGCTCGCGCAGGGTGCGAAGGGACTCCTGGCGGGCAGGTTCGATAAAGCCGCAGGTGTTGACCAGGAGGACCTCGGCGCGGTTGGGTTCATCGATTGCGGTAAATCCCTCTTGATCGAGCAATTGCGCCATTGAAGAGGAATCAACCGTGTTCTTGGCGCAACCGAGCGAGATGAGATGATAGGTGTTGGGTCGGATTGCGGACATAAAGTTCCTTTATGGAGTCGGGAATGGAGACGAAGTAGCCGTAGGGAGGGGAGTACGGGTTGGGCGCGGTGTCAGAGTCGGGCGCGGGGTTGGGCTGGGTCGCAGGGTGCGCGTCGCTGTCGGGGTGATGGTAGCCGTCGGCAGGAACACTCCCTCAGCCGTGAAGACGCGCGTGACTACTTCGCCAACGCTGCCCAGGATGCCCAGGTCTTGTTGGTTATAAATAACCTTTAATGCGGCTGCATTGCCGCTTTGAATCTCAATTTTTTCCTCGCCGTTGTATTCAAAGATGCCCCCCGGGGTGATGCGCCCGTTGTACAGCTCCTTCCCATCTACCAACACGCGCAGCCAGGCGCGTTGTTGGGCAGAGATGATCACTTGCACCTTCGCGGTGGTGACAGGGTTGAGTTTCTCGGTCGGAATCACCTGTGCTTCACCAGCCTGAGGGCTGACCGTACTCGACAACTGCGCTTGTTCCTCTGCGCCAGCGTTGGGATTGGGGACTTCGAGCAGGAGGGTTGGCGTGAAAGTCGGTGAAATTTCTGTGGCAGTGGCAAGCCCCGATTCTTCAATGGCGAGCAGGGCTTCTGCTACGGAGAAAGGGGTTGGAGTGGGAGGCAGGCTGGCGCGGGTGCGCATTACGCTGGAGAAACCCCAAACGACAAAAACCAGCGTTCCAATCGAAAGGATTGCCATCACGATAAACTCAAATGACCACAACCAGCTATACGATCGTCCGCGGGCGGGTTTGGCTTCGCCGCTGCGGCGGCGCGGTTGCCTGTTTTGCCGCCCAGCTAACTGAGCCTGCAAAGCATCGGCGTAGCGCAACAAAACGGCGTCGGCATTCAAGCCCAAAAAAGAGGCGTAGATTAGCAATAACCCACGCCCTTGCTGCTGAGAAGCAAACTGATCAAAACGTCCTTCTTCCATATATCGAATGTGATGAGGGCGCAAATGTGTTTGCTGCTCTACTTCTTCTATGCTCAAGCCCAGATGGTGACGAATGCGACGCAGTTCTGCTCCGATCTGGCTGTAAATGGCTTGTGCAGTCTCGTTTGGGGATCGGGAAACCGCCGCAGGCGATGGGGAGGAAAGAGAAAAGTTATCCGCCTGGCGGTTGGCGGCAGCTTCTTCGATGGCAGGGGATGACCCTCCGTCATGCGGCAGGACGGGCGGGGATGCAGAGGAGGTTGTGGTATGAGGGACGGAGGAAGGCGTGGCAGTCGTCGCAGGCTTGGCTGGCTGATCGAACTGACGGAGCAACGCCTCGCTATCCAGGCCCAGCAACCCGCTGTAAACGCGCACAAAGCCACGCGCCTGAAAGCGCGAAGGCAATTTCTCCAACTCATCAGCTTCTAACGCTTCCAGATAGTGTGGCTTGATGTGAGTCTCTTTCGAGACTTGTTCAAGGCTCAAGCCGCGGGCAAGGCGGGCAGTGCGCAATTGTTGACCAACGCTCTCGTTCATCACTTCGGATTATGATAACAGAAAAGCGGGCGGTTGTGACTACCTACTACCCCAAGTTGGCTTGGGAACTGGGTAGAAAACCGTCCATGAATGAGGAGATCGA
>DAOTZA010000078.1:0-3992 GCA_034434515.1 Anaerolineales bacterium
CCTGCACACCTTTCGCCTGCTGCCTGACCAAGACCTTTACGACGAAATCCAGCATTTTGTCCATACCCAAAACATCCAGGCTGGCGTGATTCTCAGCGCCGTAGGCAGTCTGACCCACGCCACGCTGCGCCTGGCAAATCGCTCAACCTACACCGAGTTTCGCGGGCCGTTCGAAATCGTCTCGATGACCGGCACGGTTTCGATACATGGTTCGCACCTGCATATCGCTATCTCGGATGGAGAGGGCAGAACCCTCGGCGGACATCTGGTGAGCGGCTGTAAGATTTACACCACCGCCGAGATCGTCATCGCCGAGTTGGAGGAAGTTGTCTATCGCCGCGAGCCGTGTGCGCGTTCTGGTTACGATGAACTGGTGGTTAAGCCACGCTGAAGCCGGCCAGAAACCCACCAAAATAGCGCCAGGGCAGCTCCAAAACTAACCGCCAGGATCAGCATCAGGCTGTAGGAACCGCGTTGCGCCATCTGCTGCCCGATGATCCAGGGATAAAGCATTCCCCCAAAACTGCCGCTTGCCCACAAAAACCCTGCCATAGAGCCGGAGATGTTGGTTTGTCTCTCCAGAAAGGCAAAGGTGGTGGGAAAGAGCGGGGCGAGACACAAGCCAACTCCCAGCGCGCCTGCCCAAAGCCAGGCCACCGAAAGGGGATTTAGCCCGATCACCCCCAGGCTCAACAGGATGCCACCCAGGCAGAACAACACCAGATGGCGTAACTCAACCCGGCGTGTGAGCGGTATCGCCGCTGCCCGACCCAGCAAGATGCCCATCCAGTAAAAAGAGGTGAGCATACCGGCCGACCTTTCGGTGGCAAGGTTTAAGGAAAAGGCGTAAGCGTACAGCCAGCCGCTGAACGAGACCTCTCCACCCACGTAAATCAGCACGATCAGACAAAATACCCCGAACCAGAATGGGCGCAACGATGTGCGCAAACCAACGGCTTCTTTCTGGATAGGAGCGGGAGCAGGAAGATACCAGAAAATGAAAGCCAGGGGGATTTTGATCAACGCCAGGGCGCGATAAGCCCAGGCGCCGCCGAGCAGAGAGAACAACAAGGGAGAAAAAACCCCACCCACGGCTGCCAACAGGAACATGCCGTTCAAATAAGGGGCAGAGCGTTGTTCAACTGTCCAAACCAGTTGCAGGTTGCAGCCAACGTCCAGGCTTCCTTCACAGGCGCCAATGACGAACATGACGGTTAAGAGCAAGGAGAAAGCTGCAATGGCTGGCAAAAGAGCTAAGCCAACCGCGGAGATTAACAAGACCGACCCTAAGATAGCCGATCCATTCCAGCGTTGGAAAAGCCTACCCCCTACGAGTGAGCCGCTCAGGTATCCGGCCGAACGGGTCAGAAACAACAACCCCCAGAGCTCGGTTTGGGTAGCAGTGTTTGCGCCGAGGTAGATCAGACTGGGTCCCAACGAGGCAATGGTCGCACCGAGGACGAAATAAGCAGCATAGTAAGCAATGATCCGCTGAACGCCCTGCTTCATGCTGTGCAATGTCGCTCAAAGACATCCAGAAATTCTTGCGGCGTACAAACAACTTCCGCCAACCCCAGCCGCAATCCCAGGCGGGTAATCTGCGGTGGGTCGACATACGTTTGGGCTAGAACCTCTTCCTGGCCGAAAACTTCCCTGGCAGACCCGTCTAACAGCACCTTTCCGCCTCCCATGACAATCACCCGCTGAAAATTTTCGGCGCAAAAATCGATGTCGTGGGTGATGGTAAGCACGGTTTTGCCGCGCCGTTTCATTTCGGCGATGATGGTTGCCAGACGTTCCACCGAAGCAGCATCCTGACCGGTAGTCGGCTCGTCAAAGACCAGAATGGGCGTGTCCATGGCGAGAATTGACGCTACCGCCACCATCTTCCGCCAGGTGGGTGAGAGATCGTAAGGGTTCATGGAGCGCATCCCCTGCAATTGGGTCAGTTGCAAAGCATCTTCGACCAGAGTTTGGATGCGCTCGTTGGGATAGCCCAGGTTGCGCGGACCAAAGCCAATTTCATCCGCCACGGTTTTGGTAAACAACTGCTCGTCGGGGTTCTGAAAGACATAGCCAACCCGCCGAGCCAGTTTGGCAACAGAGAATTGGCGGGTGTCCCAATCGCCGATCAGGACACGCCCCTCTGTTGGCAGCAGCAAGCCATTAAGGTGCTTGACCAGGGTGGTTTTGCCGGCTCCATTCTGACCTATAATGGCAACCTGCTCACCTGGCGTAATTTCCAAAGAGACCCCACTCAAAGCAAGCACACCGTTTGGATATCGAAAGGAGAGATTTTCAATGCGGATGTTCATGCTCTTCCCTCCTGGCGGTGGGTTTGGAGAGAATCTGAGAAACCTGCCACCGCTTCTTCCAACGTGACGGGCAGCGGGCGTTCTTTTTTCCACAAGCTGCGCGGAATTGCCAGGCGTGCGGTTGTGGTATAGCGGGATACCCCAAACCCCTTCTCGCATAACCGCTCGTCGGTCAGAACCTGATGCGGTGTCCCTTCGAGCAGGATTTTTCCCTCCCAAAGGGCGATCACCCGATCGGCAAATTGAGCAATCCATTCCACTTTGTGTTCTGCCATCACCACCGTTATTCCCTGTTCAGCCATCTTGCGGATTGCGCCGAACACTTCGCGGGTCCCGATCGGATCCATTTGCGAGGTCGGTTCATCCAGCACCAGCACTTTGGGTTGCATGACCAGGATCGAAGCTAATGCTACTCGCTGCTGCTGTCCGCCGGAAAGCGAATAGGGGGAGCGATCTGCCAGGTCAGCAATGCCAATCCGTTCAAGCACTTCCTCGACCCGGCGGATGATCTCGGCCCGCGGCACACCAAGGTTTTCCAGACCAAAGGCTACCTCCTCGAAAACTGTGTATTTTGCTCCACTGATCTGATTGAACGGGTTTTGAAAGACCAGCCCGACTTTCATCACCCAATCCGAGAGATTGGAATGTTGGGCGTTGTCGCCGTCCACCTCCACGGTTCCGTGTAGCTCACCCTTGTAAAAATGGGGGATGAAGCCGGCCAGGGTGTAGCAGAGAGTGGATTTTCCGGCCCCATTGGGTCCAATGATGGCCACAAACTCACCTTCCTCGATGTCCAGGTCAATGTCTTGCAAAGCAGGTGTTGGGGTGAGCGGGTAGTGATAGGTAACTTGACGAAGTTTGACGATTGGCATGGCAGATTTCTATGAAAACCAGATGCGGCTAAGCAATGAAGCGAGCATAACGATCAGTAGAAACCAGCGTATTCCTTTATCCAACGGTCGGTCGTTTATTTCATGCAGGGAGGTTTTCGGTCGGCGCGAGGTGAACCCACGCGCTTCAATGGCAATAGCGCGCTCTTCTACTTCGACCAGCGAGCCGAACACCAGCGGACCGACCAGCGGCACCAGGGCGCGAATGCGGCCAATGAAACTCGATTCGGTATCCAACCCGCGCGAACGCTGGGCGGCGATAACGGTGTTGGCTTTGGCTTGCATTTGGGGGATAATTTGCAGGGTAGCGATGATCACATACGCAAATTGACCGGGCAAGCCGCGGTGGGTCAGGTCGGACATCAGTTCGCTAGGATGCGTGCTCAGCATAAACAAAGTGAATGACGAGACCATGACCATGATGCGCATGGCGTTGGCAAAGGCGAGCATTAGGCTCTCTTGGGTGAGGGTTAGAAACCAAACCTTGGCTAGAATCGTCCTCCCGCCTGGGAGAAACAAAGCTTGCATGACGAAAAGAAAGCCGGCTACTGGCAAAATCAACCGTGCCGTGGCTGTGAAGTACTCGCGTTGGACTTTGCCGAGAATCGCTAAAGGAAAGACAACCAGAACCAGCAACAAGTGCGGAGCCCAATAAAAGGGGATCAGGAAAGCTGGCAGGAGCAAACCAAAGATGAGTGTTAGCTTGGTCAATGGATTGAGTTGGTGCAAGAGGCTCTCGCGCTTGACGTAGAACGATAATCGCTCGTGCATTCAGGTCCTTTCTAAG
>DAOTZA010000079.1:0-1808 GCA_034434515.1 Anaerolineales bacterium
TCCATGTCAGATGCGGTAGGCAAATTCATCCACCTTGCGGGTAAAGATGACCCATCCAGCGATGAGCGTAACCAGCCCCAAGGTAAATGCCAATCCCCATAAGGTCAGGGATGGCATTGTCCCTTCATAGATCAACGAACGAAAGATTTGCAACAAATGCACCAGAGGATTGAGCCGAAATAGAGGCAAAAAGCGCTCGGGCAAGATGCTGAGCGGATAAATAATCGGAGTTAAATAAAACCAGACCGATAATAACACATTGAAGATGTAAACCATATCCACAAAGAACACCGCTACGGTTGAAAGCAGCAATCCAAAGCCGAGGGTGAACATGCCCAGGATGATAATCGCCAGCGGCAAAGCAAGCAAGTTCACCGTAAAGGGATGCCGTAAAATGAGCATGACCACGCCGAGGGGAATAAGCGCCAGCAGGTAGTTAATCAAACCGTTCCCGACCACGGCAACGGCAAAAATAGTGCGCGGAATGTAGATGCGTTTGAGCAAATTGCTGCCCCACACTAGAGTTTCCATGGCATCATTGGCGGATTGGGCAAAAAAATTCCAGAACAGCAAGCCGCTCAGGATATAAATGGCATAATTCGGCACATTGAAGCGGAAAATTTGCGAGAAAGCGATGGTCAGCACCAGCGTATTCAATAGTGGATTGAGCAAGGTCCACACTACCCCCAGTACCGAACGCTTGTAGCGCGTTTTGATCCGATTGACAACCAGCAGTTGCAGCAAATCGCGATAGCGCCAGAGCTCACTGAGCTCATTAATCGCCGGGTCACGCAACGTTGCCGTGTCATACACCCAGCTATTAGAGGTTGATTGAGAGATCTTGGGTAAGTTCAGCATCTTGGGTTCCAGGTCTCTATTTTAACCGCAGAACCGGGATTATCCACATGGAATCGCACATCTCCTATCTATCCTCTCTAGCCGGTTCCTCTCGTTTCTCATACATATTCCAGATTGGGGTCTTCGAGGATCGTGGCTGAAAGGCTGCCCAGAAAAGGTACTGGGGGTAAGCCGTGCCACTCGCGCAGCAGGTGGTAGGTCGGCGAGGTCAGCAAGCGACAGGCGTCGATGGCTTCGCGCCATTCGGGCTTGCGGAGTTCTCTCACCACCTCTACGTCGGGTAGCAAACCGAAATCCCAGGCGCTACACAGGCGGGCAAGAAAATCGATGCGCTCTTCCAGAGAATCCAGGGTTTCCGGAATTTCCTCATCGGGATATAAAGCGCCATCAATCTCAATCATCGCCTAAAAACTCCTCTCGATACCACTGACGGACTTGAGCAGCCTGCTGGCGTTGATCGGGGTCAGAAATTGATTCCAGTGGTCGGCTAAGTTCGATGCGAGCTAGGTGAGTCCGAAGGGCTAATTTTGCCCGATCGATATCTGCATTCGCCTTTGCCAATTGCTGTCGGGTTTGCCAAAGCTCCCAACATTGCTGGGTGTTGGTAATGCCTTGACGGCAAAGCTGGTAAATGTCCCGAAAATCGCGCGGCGCTCCTCTTTCCACGAGAGCGACCATTTTGCTGGCAATCAGTTCGGTGAGCGAGTCGAGTCGTGCTCCGCTTGGCCAGGGAGCAACAATCGGGTCAGCAAGCTGGGCTGAGCGCTTTGCAATTTGAAAACTAAAAATCACCTTATCTTCCTGGAGTAACTCAACGCTGACCACATCGCCCCACTCCCGCAGGCGTGTGCTGCCAAAGGCCGTTAGGGCTTGTTGCAGGGTGCGAATAACTTCCCGACGTTGCTCTTGGGTTAGCGGTTCAATCCACCAGGCGTCAACGTCATGCGTTG
>DAOTZA010000080.1:0-4112 GCA_034434515.1 Anaerolineales bacterium
AACTTCGAAGCCGTCTTTCGAGCGCAAGCCTTGCTTTAGCCTGGCTTCCTCTTCTTCGGTTAGGTCTCGGACAAATATCGGCTTTTTCATACCCCAAATGATACCATATTCCTATCTACTTTCTTGCATCAGCACTAAGCCTGTAGTTCGCCATCCAAAGGGAGAACCGTCTGGACTTTGCACGTGCTCAGAGATCAGATGATCCGCTTATAGAATGTGACGAACGTTTCCCATGAGCCGGTCCTAACCACGCTGAAGAAAAGAACTCAAGCCGAGGTTGAAACAATAATGATATATTCTACCCAAAGCCGATACAGCTTTCGTGTGTGATTATAGAAGACATCCTGGCAATCTGTCAGCAGCCTAATGATGCGGAACAAACGATGGTGTGTCTTGATGAGATGCCCAAACAACTCCTGAGGGACTGTCATGAACCTTTGCCTATGCAACCTGGCAACCATAAAAAGGTTGATAACGAGTACCAGCGCGAGTGAAGTTCAGTTTGTTAATGTACTTTCAACGAACTACTTAAAACGCAAATATTCAACCTTTGGATGCAGATAAAGCGACTCCAGGTCCATGAGGATGATGGATATCGTTATCAATTATATTTAACTCACGTTAAATTAACCTTTTATCATTTGCTGCATCATATTCGCCACCGTAATGATCACCATTGATTGTGAATTTTGTTATCCAATGGTTTTCGCTATTCAAACTCGTCTGCTATATTATTGTTTTTCATAATGCTATCCATGACTTATTTTTTGAATCGTAAACTCGAGGTCTAGTGATTACACTTGGTATATCTTTGAGGTTTATTGAGAAGTTTTCCTGATCGAGAGTTAGATTGGGGCTATAATATGGATCGCCTCTATGAATATACCATTGCCATCTAGTGTTGAAACGTTCTATCTCTTTATTAAATCTATCAAGTTTATCAGGTTGGTCTTCGTACCCCCTAGTTAGTGACTCGAAGTGATAAAGTTCAGCATAGGGGGTCCACACGATAAGTTTTCCAGCCAGGATAATTTTCAAACAGTAATCAATATCACCTAAGGCAATTTGAAAATCCTCGTCAAAGCCACCTAACTCAAAAAACAAATTCCTCTTGGTCAGCAGACAAGCTCCGGTAACAGAAGAATAGTTTTGTACTAATCTTAATCGATTTACATATCCAGGATGATTATCTGGAAACCCTCGATGTGCATGACCAGCAAACCCTTTTATGCCTACAACTACCCCTGCATGTTGAATACTTCTGTTCGCATAATAAAGCTTTGGCCCCACTGCGCCAACTTCTTCTCTTTGAGCATGACTAACCAATTCGGCAAGCCAATCTGGAGAAATTGGCTTTACATCATTATTTAGAAAAAGCAAGAACTCACCCTTAGAGTATTTGGCACCCACATTGTTTATTGTCGAGTAATTGAATTCTTGATCGTAGTGGTAAACCTGAACATTTCTCAGACATTTTAGGCTTTCATAAAACTTTTTTGTGCGCGGGTGCGAGCTATTATTGTCCATCAGTATAATCTCAAAATTTTGATATGTAGAGGCTGCTAAAATGCTGTCAACAAGACTTTCCAGATACTCTGGCATGTCTTTATTCGGGATAATTATTGAGACCAAAGGATAATTAGAGAGTCTATACTTCACTCTGTAAGTAGTGAGGTCTGGGCCAGGATAGACTTCCGCATCAAAGTTAATTCGTCTGAGATGATCTCTTAATGCTTTTTCACCAGCTAGATGAGCCTTGAACCTCTCCTGGTTTGCAAGATTATTGTTTGTTGTGGAAAAACCCGATTGTCGCCAGTGATATAACACTTTAGGAATATGAATTATTATCGAAGCTTTCTCCGCTACTCGCAGAGCGAGATCATAATCCTGGGCACCGTCAAACCCGTTGCGAAACCATCCCAGTTGATCGCCCAGTTCTTTTCTGATGACCATCATATGCGTTATGTAATTAATGCTTCTGAGCAAATCTGGGTTATATGCAGGCTTAAAATGCGGACAAAATCGTTTTTTCCCGTTAGCAGTTATTAAGTCCTCGTCAGAGTAAATAAAATCCGCGTCTCTATGATTCTGAAGAGTTAAGACTACTTCATAAAGAGCAAAGGGTGCAAGAACATCATCGTGATCTAGAAAAGTCAGATATTCACCTTGTGCTAATTTAATAGCCTCATTTGAGTTTTGCGCAATACCTAAATTATAGGGCAGATATATGACTTTAATTCTCCTATCTTTTTGTAAAACTGTGTTTACCAAGTTACGGATCTCGTCTGTCGGTTCTGCACAAGCAATACAAAGCTCCCAGTTTCTATATGTTTGGTTTAGCACAGAAAGAATTGCTTGTTGTAAAATTGTAACACTTATTTTCCAAACTGGCATAATTATGCTAATAAGTGGTTGATACGCTATCGCCAATGGGGTAGGTTTTGCCTGGGAGTAATTTGACTCATTTTTTATAATCCACATTCGATATAAATCATTCCAAAAGATGAATCTTATATAAAACGGGTACAACACTAAGTATATTTTCCTAAATAGCGCTGATTTTTGGAGATAATATCTAACTATTTTCTTGAGGGTTACAGGCACTGGGATCATAGACTATACTCAGATGAATATTATACATCCAAAATGAAAAATATCTTCATGAGAGTGTTGAAAACTATTACTTTTTTCAACACCCTCTCATCATTCATGCTAAAATTGTTCACCGCACTATGCCTATTCCTTGCGATGTAGTTATCCTCTCCGGCGTTCAAGGCGATACCAGGCGCTATCGCTCTTTTCATCTTTATGAGCAACTTCGCTTGGCGGGCATCTCCTGCGCGCTTGAACATATGGCTTTGACAGACCTTAGCCTTCTATCCACAAACGCTATCTACATCCTCCAACGTGTTCCATGGAATCAGCATATCGCTGCTTTTGTAGAGAAAAGCCATTTGCAAGGACATATTATACTCGCAGATATTGATGATTTGGTCTTTTTGCAGGATAGTTTTCAATGGATCGACTCGCCGGATTTTGTAGACCCAGTCAGGGCTCAATTATATCAAGAAAACTTAGAACGCAACCGCATTACCCTGGAGCATTGTGATGGTTTCATTGTCTCAACGGCTTTTCTCGCCGAACAACTCTTTTCGTTTGGCAAACCTGTCTGGGTTCACCGCAACGCATTCAGTCTGGAAATGCTTTATCGGTCGAATGAAGCACTGATTAATCGCAGATCAATTGAGGGTAAAGTAATCATTGGCTATGCCAGTGGCACACCTACACACGACCGGGATTTCCAGCTCATCCAACCTGTTTTAGGACAATTGCTGAAAGAATATCCTCACTTGAATATTCATCTGATTGGTCACGTTAATAAAAAACTAGACTGGGGAGAATTCTCCTCTAGAGTACATTACCTTAGGTTTGTCCCGTGGCGACAACTTCCATTTTTGATTGCCCAATTTTCGATCAATCTTGCTCCCTTGCGTCTTGATAATCCCTTCTCTCAGTCCAAGAGCGAGATCAAGTATATCGAAGCAGCCTTGGTCAAAGTTTCTACCGTTGCTAGTCCAACAGATGCTTTTCGTTACGCAATTCAATCCGGTCATAATGGCTTTTTGGCTGCTTCACCGGAACAATGGAAAACCTGTCTGCAAGAACTTATCGAAGATCCATCGCTCAGAATGAGAATCGCAGAAAACGCCTATCAAGATGTGCTTAAGCGATATTCTCCTTGGCAGCGGGCAGAGGAGGCTATCCAGCTTCTCAATGCAGTTTCCAGACAACTTAAGGCAGATGCTCCGTCCTTCCCTTCTCATAAAATCGAACCAATTATCGAACCAAAATCTCACGTTCATCTGTGGGTGACCGGACAAGTTGAAAAGCACCCCACCCTATTTGAACGTGGCCTCTATACATTGAAAACTCGTGGAATGTTAACCCTCTTTAAGGAATTTTGGATTTTCTTGCGCCGCACCTTTGCGCCATGGTCGTTTCGTAGAGGAAAGTTGTAAACTTTTAGGAATAACCTGAACACCACTTTTTTTCATCTAATATCCCCTTACTTTTCAATTGCTTCAAATCAAACAAACACTCTCTAACGACGT
>DAOTZA010000081.1:0-32302 GCA_034434515.1 Anaerolineales bacterium
TGCTGGGGGCAATGGTGCTAGGGTTAGCCGGGTGGGTTAGCCGCGGATTTCCCTGGTTAGCGCTGGCTTTGCCTTTTTTCTTGATGATCTTGCCCCAGTGGTCACGTTGGTGGGTACAAAATCGCAAACCAACCCGCTCCAGCGAAAACTTGTTGGCAAAGCTTGACGGAAAAAGATTAGAGCCGCCGGCTTTGCTATTCTGTGCCCACATCGATACGGCGCGAGCTGTGCCGTTGCATCACCCGTGGCTTTTGCGTCTCTATAGTCGCACCCTCGATATCCTGCAACGCTTTGCCTGGATGATCTTCGCCCTGGCGCTGCTAGAAGCGTGGGGATGGCAGGTAGCACAGGGTTTCTTGTACACCGTTGCCGCCTTGGGCAGCCTGGGAGGCCTGTGGCTGGCCGGTTTACAACTGATTCGGGCACCGGCTGAAGAACTTGCCTATTCACCTGGCGCCAATGATAATGCCTCTGGCGTGGGTGTTTTGTTAGCCGTTGCTGAAGAGCTGACAAAACAGGCGCCCTTACCACTACCCATCGCTTTTCTTTTCACCACCGCTGAAGAGAGTGGCCTCTACGGCGGACGGGATTTTGTCCGGGCTCACCCCGAATGGGCGAAGACAACCAGGGTGGTTTGCGTAGATATGGTCGGAAAAGGCGAGATCTTGTACTATGTTGCTAAGGAGGGCATCTTCAATCCCCTTTACACAGACCGGGAATTGCAACAGGCTGTTCTTCTGGCTAATCCCTCCTTACAGCCGCTGTGGCACACCCTGCGCAGCGGCGATTATGCCCCCTTCTGTCAAGCCGGTTTTCGAGTGATCAGTATAGAAAGTGGGGGAAAATCCTTAACCGACTGGAGCTATCATACCACCTTTGACACGGTGGAGCAGATCAGTCCAGAAATGCTGAAACAGGTTATCTCAACATTGAGCGCCTTTCTCGAGCAGTACAAGGCTGAATAAGTCGCCTGAGGAATCAACGCTCAATTCAAGAACGGCAAAACGACCCGTTGGGTAACCAGCAGGAAAAAACTGCCGATCATACAGGTAATCATGAACAGCAAAACAGAGAAGATGAAACGTTGAAAGGCAGTCAAACCCAGGAAGCGCCGTTCGCGGTATGGTGAAGCCGGTTCGGGATCTGGCGATTTTTCAAAGAACGTTTCTGAGCCGGCTTGCTCTCTTAACTCATCAATCGACATCTCACTACCCTCCATTGGATGAAAGCGGGCGTAAACGAATTTCGCCAAAGTTGACGATTTGGGTTTCTCCGTTCGTCAGGCGCAAGATCAAGTTGCCATCAGAGTTCAATCCTTCCAACCTGCCCTCGGTGAGCAAACTGTCTTCCTCGTCTAGAGCCTTGAAAATTTGGACAGTTTTGCGGCGATATGCCAGCCGCGCCTCCCAGCTTTGGATGAAGCTTTTCGCTTGCAGGCGCGAGCGCCAGACAAGGAACCGTTCCAAAATGACAGCCAGCAATTGAAAACGATCGACTTCCAGCGGCGCTCCCGATTGGGCACGGAGATGATCCTGCACACAGGTGGCTGGGAAGAGCGCGGCGTTTATAGGAGGTACGGAAGAGGGTGCAAGGTTGATGCCAATGCCCATGACCACTCCGCTGAGGTGTTCCCCTTGCCAGTGGGATTCGGCCAAGATGCCACAGACCTTCTGATGATTTAGAAGAACATCATTGGGCCACTTGATTTGTGGTTGCAGGCGGTAAAGGTTCTCCAGGGCTTCGCAGACTGCCAGAGCGCCTAATCCCGTCAAGAGCGATGGCTGGCGCGGGTCAACCTGGCGTAAAATGAGGCTGAAGGCAAGCGAGGCTTTGGGTGCAGTGAACCAGCGTCGCCCTAACCGCCCCCGTCCGGCCGTTTGTTCATCGGCAATCACCAGGGCGAGGTCTGGCGCGCCGGCTTCTAACCAGACGGCAGCTTCATCCATGGTGGAGCTTGTGCACTCGAAATAGCGCACCCCCCCGAGCGGTAAGCCGGCCAGGGCTTGCTGGAGTTCTTCCTGATCGTGATTTGGAATCATGGACTTGTCACCTGTTAAACTGACGAAGTGTAAGACGACAGAATCAACAGCTCTGCCTTTGCTCGAATCATAGCATAAAAAGACGGTATAATCTTTACAGGGTTTTATCCGCCGCCAGGAGCCTTTTATGAATTCTTCTTCAGAAGATCATTGGATACAAGAACCTTCGCAAACTGCGTACTCCCCTCCCATTGGGCAATTGCCTCTCTTAGAGTGGTATCGTCTGACCGCCCCGCAGACGAAAATCCAGCCCCTGCGGTCAAACGGTAAAGAGGTAGAAATTGCCTTTCGGGAGCTCGTCCCCTACATTCCATCAACGACCTACGGAACTTTCGGCTTATATCGTTACCCGGCAAAGTTCATTCCTCAAGTCGTAGCTTATGTAATCGAACACTATGGGGCGCCTGGTCAAACCGTGGTGGACCCCTTTGCCGGTTGCGGAACGAGCGGTTTAACAGCCCGTTTGTTCGGTCTAAACTACGAGTTGTGGGATTTAAATCCTCTGTTGGAAATTTTACACGAAATTGCCATCACGAAACCTATTCATATAGAAATTGCAGAGCTGACTCAGGCAATGCTCAATGCCTCCACGGAATGGTTGCCAGATTGGAAGAATCTATCCTATTGGTTTCCCCAAGAAGTGATTCCTTTTCTCAGTCGCCTGTGGGGGTATTATCATACCTGCTCAGATCCGTCGATCAAGAAGCTGATTACGGTACCACTGCTCAAATTGACCAGAACTTTTTCATACAATGATGCCCAACGCCAAAAACTATCCCGTTCCCCAAAAGCTATAGCAAGAGTAACCAGCATCCTGAGCGGTGATTGGCAAAGTCAGGCAAGCACAATGTTACAATCCGAGATCAAATCCGTCATTACCAAACAGCTTGAATATCAAAATCTGATGCTCGATCAAGGCAACCTGACTGCTACAATTCGAGCTGGTATTGACACGATCCAGAGGGCAAATGAGCTGAAAAATCACCGTGGGGTCACTTGGCATCTCCTGATCACCTCTCCACCCTATCTTCAAGCTCAAGAGTATCTTCGCGCCTCCAAAATCGACTTATTCTGGATGGGATATAGCGAGGAACAGATCCGCGCCTTGAGCAAAAAAGAATTGCCCTATCATGAAGTTGAGCAAGTGCCAATTTATTCCCCAACCTTTGAGCAGATCCGCCGCTCTCTCAATGAACCTCAAATTCTACAGGTTTATGAGCGCTATTTTTATGGTGTACTGGGCGCTTTAACGGCCCTCTCTGATCACGTGCAAGATTACCTGTTTTTATTTGTAGGACCAGCCAGTCTGCGAGCGCAAGCGATTCCCATTGACCGAATCTTTGTCGAACATTTTGTTTCGATGGGGTGGATGCATGAAGTTACCTTGATTGACAAAATCGTTGCCCGAGTGCTGTTCCGCTCTAATAAAAACCCGGCAACAGGTTTAGAAGATCAGCGAATGAAAACGGAACATCTGGTTATCCTCAAACGAGATTGAACGATCTAATCCCAGATGGTTGAGGAGGATGAGCTTTGTCCCGTGATGCCGAAACAGGAAAAGAAGCAGCCGTAATAGGATTTGCCCACGAACATATTGCCGTTGGACTTTTGATGAAGCGCTATCAAAATGTCTCCCTGGTAGATTTGCCGTTATCTACTTATGACATTATTATCGTGCGCAAAGGCATGGATGGAAGCGAAGATATCCTGCGCGCTCAAGTGAAAACCGCACCTAAAAAACTGAGTTTTACCGGAGGACAGCGCGGCGGTGTAGATCGCCAATACAAGTCCGATGTGAAGAAATATTGCCAAAGCACCCAGACGGCTGATGTGGTCATTGGGGTTCATGAAAATGATGATGGAAGCTACAGCCTTTACATTTTTCCCACATGTCTCATTGAAGCCTTAAACCAGGATAGTATTTCACTGGCAAAAATTGAAGCTCTCAGAGACAATTTTCAAATGTTTGAGCACTGTAAAGAACGAGCGTGGGTGCTGGCAGAAGCAAGAAAAGCCGGTATTCTCAAGCAGGCTTCTTGAAATTGAGCGGTGAAAACCATTTTGGCACTGTGGAAAAAGACTGTCATCCAGAAATCATCCTGTATGATGCGGTTGAGGCAAAATGGTTGCGTTTTTGCCAACCGCAGATAATTTTCCAAACCGATCAGGTCGATCAGATTCCTTCGATCCTACAAACGATCGAACAGAAAGTATCTACTGAGAAACTCTTTGCGGTTGGTTTCCTGAGCTACGAAGCAGCTCCGGCATTCGATCCGGCCTTTTGCGTCAGGGAAGACCCGAGCAAATTTCCGCTTCTCTGGTTTGGTTTGTTTCCTTCCTGTGAAGTCATCAATTTAGCTACCACCCAAAATTACCCTTTTCGAATCAGCAACTGGTCTCCAACGATTTCGCGTCAAGAGTACGAAACTGCCATCCGAAGCATAAAAAGCCACATCGCCCAAGGGCTCACCTATCAAGTCAACTACACCATTCGACTACGCACAGAATTTGAAGGAGACCCAAAGGGCCTTTTCCGCCAGATTGTGTCTGCGCAAAAAGCCAGTTATCCTGCCTTTCTGGATTTGGGAGACTTTGTCATTTGCTCTGCCTCTCCTGAACTTTTCTTCCATTACCAGGCTGGTCACGTTGTGTGCCGTCCGATGAAAGGCACTGCCAAACGCGGTTTATCCTCTCAGGATGATCAGTCTCGAGCAACGGCGCTCTTCCATTCCGAGAAAAACCGTGCTGAGAACGTGATGATCGTGGATATGATCCGCAACGACCTGGGAAAAATCGCGCACATCGGCAGCGTGAAAACCACCCGTTTGTTTGCAATTGAACGCTATCCCACCGTTTGGCAAATGACTTCAACGGTTGAAGCGGATACCAGTGCCAGTCTCACAGAAATCTTTACGGCTCTGTTTCCGTGCGCCTCGATTACAGGCGCACCAAAAATCAGCACGATGAAGATTATCGCCCAACTGGAAACCGAACCGCGCCGCATTTACACCGGCTGCATTGGCTTCATAACCCCACAAAAACGCGCTCAATTTAATGTTGCTATCCGCACAATCCTTATCGATCGCCGAACGGGGATAGCCGAGTATGGTGTTGGAGGCGGGATCGTATGGGATTCAACCAGCGAGGGTGAGTATGAGGAATGTCAAATTAAAGCTCGCCTGTTGACTCATGTTGAGCCCGCATTTGACCTTCTGGAAACGATTCTGTGGACACCGCAAGAAGGCTATGTTTTTTTGGCTGAACACTTAAGTCGCCTGGAGGCTTCGGCTGCTTACTTCAAATACCCCTTTTCGCGAAGCTCGATCGAAAAAGTCCTGTTCGAAGCTGCAAATTCTTTTCCCTTATCTCCCCAGAGGGTGCGCTTGCTTCTTAATGCAGAAGGGAAAGCATGGCTTCAGTCCCAACCCTACTCACCCTCCATCGAACCCCAACCATTGGTGTTAGCCAAACATCCGATTGACTCCAACAACGTTTTTCTGTATCACAAGACAACCTTTCGAGAAGCCTACGAAAAAGAGCGGGCAAACAACTTCCAATCTACACAGGGTTGCGAAATCCTGTTTTGGAACGAGCGTGGTGAGGTCACCGAAAGTGAAATCTCAAACCTGGTGGTGCGGCTAAATGGGCGCCTGCTCACCCCGCCGCTAACCAGCGGACTGCTACCCGGTGTGTTCCGCCAATGGTTGTTAGATCGCGGAGAGATCGAAGAGCAAATTATCCGCCTTTCCGATTTAGCCCACTGCGAAGAACTGTTCTTGATTAATTCTGTACGGAAATGGCGCCGGGCAGTGTTGCTTTCAAAATAAGGTGAAAAAATCAACGGTTACTTCAAAAAGTCTCCAGAGGGACAAACCTGAATCCCTACCTTTTTTTGCCAGCTTGTGTTATACTACCGCTCGCTCCAGGAGCTGGAGCCAGGATCACTCACGCTTTCTGACCTGCTCGTGCGTGCCGCTGTGGGGAAAACGCCTTGCAGCAAGCGGTTGCGAGCGGGGACGAAGAAAGCGGAGGAATAACGCAAAAAAGGAGTTGTTTTATGTCGGTTGTTTCCATGAAAGCGCTTTTGGAAAGCGGTGTCCATTTCGGTCATCGCACGCAAAAATGGCACCCAGCCATGAAGCCGTACATTTTCACCGAGCGGAATGGCATTCATATCATTGATTTACAGAAGACTTCCAAAGCGATCCAGCAAGCCTACAATCTGGTGCGCGATACGGTGGCTGAGGGAGGGACGATACTGTTCATCGGCACCAAGCGCCAGGCTCAGGAGACCGTGCAAGCCGAAGCGATCCGCTGCGGCATGCCCTACGTGACCGTGCGCTGGCTGGGCGGCATGCTCACCAACTGGCGAACGATCCGCCAACGCATCAACGAGCTGGAAAAGTTGGAGCGCATGCGCGATAAAGGGGAATTTGGGCGCCTGACCAAAAAAGAAGCTCTGGTTCTCCATCGCAAGATTGAAAGATTAGAAATCTTGCTGGGAGGCGTGCGCCAGATGGTGCGCCTGCCGGAATTGGTCTTTGTCGTCGATGTCCATCGCGAAGCCACGGCCATCCATGAAGCCAACTTGCTCAACATTCCAGTCATCGCCATGGTGGATACCAACTGCGATCCGACTCATGTGGATTACGTTATCCCTTCTAACGACGATGCCATCCGCGCCATCAAACTGGTTGTCTCCAAGATCGCCGATGCAGTGATCGAAGGGAAAGCGCTCCGCAAAGAGTTGCCCGAGGAAACGCTGGCTGCGGTGCCAACGACAGAAGAGGAAGAGCTTTCGGATGAGGAATTACTGGGCGAGGCGACCCTGGCGAAGATCAGTGGGCGCATTAAAGCCCCTCTGGATGAAGATGTGTTTGGCGAGCCTGAGGAGGACATCTATGACATCGATTGGGGGACTGAGGATGAAGACGAAGAAGAAAGATTGCGGGCGAGAGCCAGCCGTGAAGCTGAAGATTTGGAAGATACAGAAGAGGATGAGGAATAGACATGGCAATCACAACAGAACAAATCAAAGAGTTACGCGAAGCCACCGGAGTGGGCATTCTAGAGTGTCGTAAAGCCCTGGAACAAGCCGGCGGCGACTTCAAGAAAGCGGTTGATCTGCTGCGGGAAAAAGGTTTAGCCACCGCAGCCAAGCGCGCTGATCGCCAGGCTTCTGAAGGCGTATTGGAACTCTATTCACACGGCGGCGGCCGCGTGGGCGTGATGGTGGAGGTCAATTGCGAGACAGATTTTGTCGCTCGTTCAGAACCTTTCCGCAATTTTGCTCACGAAATAGCCCTGCAAATTGCTGCTGCAGCGCCGCGCTATATTCGTGAGAGCGACATCCCTGAGGAAGAACTTGAGCACGAGCGCCAAATTGCCCGTGCCCGCGCTCTCGAAGAAGGCAAACCTGAAGCGGTGGTAGATAAAATCGTCGCCGGTCGGCTTGAGAAATTCAAAGACGAAGTTTGCCTCCTGCGCCAACCCTATATTCGCGACGAAAATCTCACTATCGAACAATTGCTTTTACAAAATATCGCTTCGATGGGTGAAAATATTGTCATCCGCCGTTTCGTTCGCTGGGAACGGGGAGAAAGCACAGAAGATTAGGTCAGCAGAGCCAACCAACGGGTTGGCTCTTTTTTTGATCAGGAGAAAATATGTCAAAAGAGATCCTTTATCATCGCATCTTGTTAAAGCTGAGCGGTGAAGCTCTTGCAGGAGCGGATGGTTTTGGGATTGATCCCTACCAGGCCGAAGAAATTGCCGAACGGGTGAAAGAAGTATGTGATGAAGGGGTTACAGTGGCGATTGTAATCGGGGCGGGCAATTTGTGGCGCGGCCGCATCGGTTTGGACCGCGGCATGGACCGCGCCACAGCCGATTATATGGGCATGTTGGCCACCGTCATGAACGCCCTGGCTCTGATGGATGCCATGGAACGGCGCGGCATGATCACCCGCGTCCAATCGGCCATTGAAATGCGTGCCGTCGCAGAACCCTACATCCGCCGGCGGGCGATTCGCCACCTCGAAAAGGGGCGCGTGGTCATTTTTGGCGGTGGCACCGGCAACCCCTATTTCTCTACTGACACCGCCGCTGCCCTGCGAGCAATGGAAATCGGCGCCGATGTACTGATCAAAGCCACCAAAGTGGATGGCGTGTACGACTCGGATCCGGTCAAGAATCCCAACGCAGTGCGCTTTGAACGACTTAGCTACATGGAAACCATTAACCGCCGTCTGGAAGTGATGGATAGCACGGCGATTTCCTTATGCATGGACAACCATCTGCCAATTCTGGTGCTGAACCTGTGGCAAGAGGATGTGCTGCGCAAAGCCATTTATGGAGAGCCGGTTGGCACGCTGGTGAGCGATTGAGGATTGCTCTTCCAAGCCAAGCACAAATGCAAGGAGTGTCGAAGCCGGGATGAAAAGTCTTTTCTGCGCCATGTTAGCTCATCAGGCCGTTAAGTGCTAAAAACTCATTATGCCTGAAAGAAACTAAGGAATCGGGGAAGTTAATACACCCCAAATTATTTACCTGTCGTCTATTGATAAAATATCTATAGTATGCTAAACTATAGGAACATGGAAACGATCACGCGCTTTGGACGAGGATTTGCAGACGAAAGGGCAAACTTCTGCTCATTCATTGTATATTTGTTCTGACGCTCCGGCGGTCGTCAGGCGGCGGACGCGCCTATCGTCGCCGCGCCCGCTATGGCCGTCAGGAGATGGAACGAAACCAGGGCAGGCGGTAATGAATTCTTCTGGAAAGGAGGTGAATGCGATGCCACGCGGTGATGGAACTGGACCGATGGGTATGGGTCCTCGCAGCGGACGCGGCGCAGGCTATTGCGCCGGTTACAATATGCCCGGCTTTGCCAACCCAGGCTTTGGCTTGGGAATGGCCTGGCGGCGCGGCTGGGGCGGCGGTTTCGGCTGGCGGAAATCCCAGGCCTGGACTCCGCCAACAAAGGAAGAGATGCTGCAGGCCCTCAAAAATCAGTCGGAATGGCTGAAAGCTCACCTTGACGCCATTAACAAACGCATTGAAGAGCTTGAAAAACTTATCAATCAGGAGGTCTGAAATGAGAATTGCAGTAACCGCAGAAAACAACCATGGGCTCGAAAGCGTGGTGGCACAGCACTTTGGGCATGCGCCGTACTTCATTCTGGTCGAGGTGGAGAACGGCGAAATCAGCGCCGTGCAGGCGGTGGCTAACCCCTATGCCAGTTCGCATCAGCCAGGGCAAATTCCTCAATTCATTCACGCTCAAAAAGCGGACGTGATTTTGAGCGGTGGGATGGGTGGCCGCGCCATCGAGTTCTTCGAGCAGTACGGAATCAAAGCAGCCACAGGCGCATCCGGCACGGTACATCAAGCGCTGGAGAATTACTTCGGCGGCAGGCTGAAGGAAGCCGCGCCATGTGACGACAGTGTGGCGCACGGGCATGGATAGACTGGGGATGTGAATGCGCAGCTCATCAAGCAACTGGTGGGATTAAAAGTGTTGGTGCCAGCCGCTTTAGAGTATACGGAATTCGTTGACAATGGCCGTGGAGCAAACTCATGAACTATGTATTCGGGCCTGTTCCATCCCGCCGTCTTGGTCAATCGCTCGGCATCGATACCATTCCGCTGAAAACCTGCAACTGGAATTGCGTTTACTGCCAGTTAGGGCGCACCGTCCCATTGACCAATGAACGCCGCGAATATATTCCACGTGAAGAGATCCTTGCAGAGGTAAAATCCATGCTGGTATCTCACAAACCCGGCGAAATTGACTGGGTAACCTTCGTTGGGTCGGGCGAACCAACCCTGCACAGCGGCATCGGCTGGTTGATTCGCCAGGTGAAGGGGCTGACCGAGATTCCCGTGGCAGTCATCACCAACGGAGCGCTGCTATACCTGCCCGAGGTGCGAGCGAAACTCTCCGCCGCCGACGCCGTTCTACCGACGCTGGATGCCGGCAACGCAGCCCTGTATCGCAAGATCAACCGTCCGCACCCGGACATCACCTTCGAGCGCCTGCTGGATGGGCTGATCGCCTTCCGCAAGGAGTATCGCGGCAGATTGTGGGTCGAGGTGATGTTGGTGTGCGGGCTGAACGACGGCGGGCAGGCGCTGACCGAACTGGCTGCCACACTTCAAAAAATCCAACCCGACGAAGTTCATATTCTTCAGCCGACGCGCCCACCCGGAGAGACCTGGGTTCAGCCGCCCGATGACGAAGGTCTCTTGCGCGCTCGCGCTTTGCTCGGTCAGGTTGCCAGAGTCGTTCATCCTGCCAGCGGGACGCTTAACCTGAGCGGATTCACCTCGCTGACCGAGGCGGTGATCGGCATCATCACCCGTCACCCTCTGCGCGAGGAGGAATTAATCCAAGCGCTCAACCGTTGGTCGTCCGCCGATGTCAACCAAACCTTGCAAGAACTCAAAAACAGCGGCAAAGCCCAGGTTGTGGAACGGTATGGCTGCCGCTTTTGGAGCGCAGCGCCATCGCATTATCCTGGCGAAGAACAAAGTCGGCGGACAGCCCCGAAACAAGCGGGTTCATAGCTGCCTATCATTCATAAAACATTCGGCTATCCGGCCAGGGCAAAGGGCTGAAGCATCGCACATGCATGGGTTTTAAGAACATTCTACTTGCTTTCAGCCGTGTCACACAATAGCTAACCGATTGACGCGGATGCAACGGATTGACGCAGAGTTGCTATCCGTGTTCATCCGTGTCCCATTCTCTGGCACACAATCGGAAAAGAGGCAACTGACAATCAGCCGATCCCTACCTCTCAGGAGGTTAGCGTTCTCTTATTGCTGCCGTATCCCAAGCCTTTAATTGTCATCATTCGTAATTACCTACCATAGGTCTAATTGGCCGAGCAGACCGTCCACGAAGTTTTCACGAATGCACGAATAGCCCTGTCATTCGTTTATCCGTGGTCCATTCGTGGACGGTTTTCTCAGCAAATTATCAACACTACTTGTGATGGTTGGTTGTTACCATTTTTTAGGGGAGATCAATAGCGACAGTCTCCGAGTATAATTGCCTGTAAATTTTTCAACGCTCCGCAAGCAGGGAGAAATCGATTCTGACGCCAGGTAGGGAGTTTTGAAAATGCAAAAGGGTTATGCTGAAAAACTGTTGCGCCAAATGTTGGGTGCAAATGCTTCTTTTCGCCCCGATCAATGGGAAATCATCGATCATCTTGTCCGTGAAAAACAACGCATTCTGCTGGTTCAACCAACCGGATGGGGGAAGAGCATCGTTTACTTCCTGGCAACCAAATTGTTGCGCGAGCAGGGACGCGGTGCCACCTTGCTGATTAGTCCCTTGCTATCTTTGATGCGCAATCAAATCCAAATGGCGAAACGAATTGGCATCCGCGCCGCAACGATCAATTCAGCAAATGTTACGGAATGGAAACATATCGAGAACGAGCTTCAACGAGATGCGCTTGATATTCTGTTGATTGCCCCAGAACGCCTGAATAATCAGCATTTTGTGAAGGAGTTATTGCCTCAATTTCGCAATTCCATTGGAATGTTTGTCGTTGATGAAGTGCATTGTATTTCTGACTGGGGGCATGACTTTCGTCCGGATTATTTGCGCATTGTCCGCGTTGTCAATCTGCTGCCGAAAAACGTGCCGGTTCTGGGGACAACTGCCACCGCCAATAGCCGCGTAGTAGTGGACGTTACGAATCAATTAGGATCCGATTTGAAAATTTATCGCGGTCCTTTAAGCCGCTCTTCACTGAAACTCCAGAACCTTTCAATCCCTGATCCAAGCCATCGCCTTGCCTGGCTGGCGAAAAATCTCCTCCCTTTGACCCGTTTGGGGAGCGGAATCGTCTATTGTCAAACCGTTCGTGATGCCGAGCGAGTAGCCGATTGGCTGAAATTACAACGTTTCAACGCTGAATCCTATCATGCCGATCTCAATGCGGAACAGAGAGAAGAGCTGGAAAATCGTTTTTTGCAAAACCGGGTCTCCATTCTGGTCGCAACCATTGCCTTGGGGATGGGCTTTGACAAACCCGATGTGCGCTTTATCATTCACTATCAACGCCCGCGCTCAGTGATAGAGTACTACCAGCAAGTCGGGCGAGCAGGCCGCGACGGGTGCGATGCGTATGGCATTTTGCTCAGCGGCGAAGAAGAAGACGACATTCACGCTTATTTTATCGAAAATGCCTTTCCGAAACGAACTGTGTTTGAAGATATTTTAGAAGCTCTTGAAGAAGTGGATTCGCTGACTTTTGATCAACTGCAGGCAAGAGTTAATGCAAGCGCAAAGGTTATTCAACAGGCCTTGCGGATCATGGAGTTGGAAGGCGCAGTCGATCAGTTAAGTTACAATCACTTCTCCCGAACAATCAATCCTTGGCAGCTAAACCTTGAGCGGATTGGACGGGTCTTAAGCATTAAGCGCCAGGAAGTTGAGCAAATAAAGCGCTATGTTGCCCATTCGGGTTGTCTGATGGAATTTTTGCTCAAAGCTCTCGATGACCCTTATGCAGGTGCCTGCGGGCGCTGTGCCAATTGTCAACACAAAATGTTTGAGACACAAGTTCCTCAAAAGCTGCTGGAACAAGCACAGGAGTTTATCCGCAACTATTCCATTCCCATTCCTCCCCGCAAACAGTTTCCGGCCGGCGTGATGAAGGACGGCCGAAGCCAGATTCCGTTCGATACGCGGGCAGAGATTGGGCGTTGCTTATGTCTTTATAACGAAGGACACCTCGGCAAGGCAGTCTATCAGGGCAAATATCAAGATGGCCGCTTTGCCGATGAATTGGTAGAAACTGCAGCCGACTTTATCTGCAATACTTGGGGCATTCGGGATGAGGTTACTTGGGTGACGGCGATTCCATCCTTGCGTCACCCGCAGCTCGTCCCGGACTTCGCCCAGCGCCTGGCAGAGCGGTTGGGTTTGCCTTTCAGGATGGTCTTGCGCAAAAAGAAAAATGTGCCCGAACAGAAAACCATGCAAAACAGCGCCATGCAAGCGCGCAATGTGTTAGAATCGTTAGCCATAGATGATTCTCAACGCCCACTCCAAAGCCCAGTTCTTTTGGTAGATGACATTTACGATTCCGGTTGGACGCTGACCATTGCCGCTTATCTCTTGAAAAAGGCAGGAAGCGGAGCGGTCTATCCTTTTGCAATTGCCAAAGCCTCAACCCGCGGAGGATGAAACAAATGGAACTTTCTGAAAACGCCAAAGTGGTTTTACTGCTTTGTTATTCTTTTCAGGCAAACAATGATGTAGATGAAAAGAACCGGGTTCTATCTCCAAAAGAGTGGCATCTGGTCGCCGATCTTTTGAGGCGACATTCCACTGAACCCCAAGCGTTGTTGAATTATAGCAAGCCGCAGCTACAAGAACTGTTCAAGGGTACGAACCTGACGACCAGTGTGGATGAAATACATAACCTGTTAAAGAGGGGTGGCACATTGAGCCTTCCCTTAGAAAATTTGATTACAAAGGGAATTAAAGTGCTAACCATTGTAGATGCTGATTATCCAGAACGTCTCAAGGAGCGTTTGGGGAATCAAGCGCCGCCCTTCTTGTTTTATGCCGGAGACAGGGAGCTGCTTGGTCAACCCGGCATTGCGGTGGTTGGGTCACGCCACATCGATCAAGAGGTTTTACAAAACACGCAGGAGTTTGGGGAAATCTGTGGGCAAGCAGGGTTGGTGGTGTATTCCGGGGGAGCGAAAGGGGTAGATGAAACCTGCATGAAAGCCGCGCTAAGCGCTGTGGAGGGCTATGCGGTTGGCATTCTGGCGCATCCGCTGACCAGTGTGATCCGCACGGTTGAATATCGGAAGGCGATTGGCAAGAATAGACTGTGTCTGGCAACGCCCTTCAATCCAGACAAGGGCTTTCAAGTCTGGAAGGCAATGTACCGCAATGCTATCATTTATGCTCTCGCCGACTATGCCGTGGTAATTCAAAGCGACCTTGAAAAAGGCGGCACGTGGGCAGGAGCAAAACAAAACTTAGATAAAGGGTGGGTCCCATTGTTTGTTATCGACCGAGGCGAAAAAACCCCCGCAGGCAATCAGAAGCTGATTGAGCTAGGAGGCATTCCACTTCCCTATCCCTACCCCTTTGACCACCGCTCGATCAGAAACTGGCTGGAACAGCGCGTTTCAGATAGGAAAGCAAAAACACCTCAAGGAGACCCTACCCCTGATAAAACCGGGAAGCATATAAAGAAGAAATCCGCAACCAGGGCCAATCAATTATCATTCCTTGACTAACCCGGCAATCATCCGACAACGAACAAATGAGCAGAGGGCATTGGCAGGAATTTTAGTCTCGGGTTACCGCCACGTTTAATTGTAGAGTATAATCCCCATAATTATCCTATGAACATAGCTGGCATGGCCTCTCTTTCACCCACCTGGCTGCTTGAATAGGAACTTCTATCCCATTTCCCGGAGGTATCTATGGGCTCGGCGCTGTCTCTCTCGGCTCTCCTTCCCATCGTGCAAGGCGGGCTGGCAACCCATTATCCCCAATCCTCGCCCAAGCGCATCCTGATCGCCGGCGCAGGCCTGGCCGGCTTGTCTGCCGCCTATGAATTGATCAACGCCGGTCATCAGGTGTTGATTCTGGAGGCGCGCCAACGACCCGGCGGGCGCATTCACACCCTGCGCGAACCCTTTGCGCCGGGCTTATATGGTGAAGCCGGCGCCATGCGTATTCCCCGCTCGCACTTGCTGACCATGGCTTACCTGGAAAAATTCAATTTGCCGACCACCGATTTTGTTATGGACAATCCCAATGCCTATGTTCATCTTGGCGGGGTTAAGTGGCGGCGCTTCGAAGTTGAGTCCAATCCCGATCTCATGGGCTTCGACACCGCCCCCAACGAAAGCGGAAAACTTGCCGGCGCCTACTGGGAAGAGACCATTCGCCCCCTCGTGCAGCTTATTGAAACAGAGGGAGAAAGCGCCTGGCAACAAATCTACGCCGAATATGATCAGTATTCGGTGCGAGAATTCCTGGAGTTGAAGGGTTGGTCAGAGGGGATGATCGAAATGTTCGGCTTGTTGAACAATCAGGAAGCCATGATGAACTCCTCTTTCCTCGAGCTCTTTCGCGAAGATGCCGGCAATTACTATACCAATATGTGCCAGATTATCGGCGGCATGGATCGCCTGACCGAAGCATTTTTGCCCACCGTTGCGCCATTCATTCGCTACGGAGCTAGAGTGATTGCTATCGACCAGACAGCCGATAAGGTCATCTTTCATTACCAAACCGCTGCCGGACGGTTTGAGGCGCAAGCTGACTATGCCATCCTGACGATTCCATTTCCGGTTTTGCGCCATATCGAAATCCTCAAACCCTTCTCGCGTCCCAAGCAGCGCGCCATTCGCCAGTTGCATTACGATGCCTCGGCGAAAATTTTTTTCCAAACCCGCCGCCGTTTCTGGGAAACCGATGAGGGCATCTACGGTGGAGGCAGCGTCACCGATTTGCCGATCCGCAACCTCTATTACACCGACTATGGAAAAGAGACCGGTCGGGGTATCTTACTTGCCAGTTATACCTGGTCGGAAGATGCTCAGCGCTGGGGTTCTCTGCCCCCTCACGAACGCATCGAGCAAGCCATAGAGAACGTGGCTGCCATCCACCCCCAGATTTTGCAAGAATTTGAGGTCGGCGCTTCGTATATGTGGCATGACGATCCGTTTGCCGGCGGCGCCTTTGCTCTCTTTGATCCCGGTCAGCAAACGCTCTTGCATGACGAGATCGTCAAACCCGAAGGGCGCATCTACTTTGCCGGCGAGCACGCCTCTCTCTATCATGCCTGGATTCAAGGCGCTTTTGAATCTGGGTTACAGGCTGCGATGGCAATTCACACCCTCGAGACCTAGGCTTTGCCATTGATCCCCACCGCAATCAGGCGGCGATTCGACGTCCCTTCCAGACGCTCTGACCCTGCCAATGTTGCCAGATGGATTGAGCGGCGATCAGGGTCATCAGGACAACCGAGATCGGCAGGAGAAGCGCATCGCGGGCGCGCTGGCGACTGATGACAGCCGTCAACATGCGGGTCAGGACTCCTATCATGCCGAACAGCGCAGCCTGCCAGCTCCTTTGGGCTAACGCCAGAACCCACGGCACGATGAACAACCACCAGTGAAACGCTGCCGAAAACAGTAAGAACCAGACCGAATTGCCGTGCCCGGCCAGGATGTTCTTGGCGAAACCCTGGCGGGCTTCTTGCCAGTTGGAATACATGCGGGTCTTTAACAAGCCGTTGGCGTCGCAGGCGCGCAGTCTTAGTCTGGCAGCTTTGGTGGCGTATGCAAAAGCCATGTCCTCCACCACGCGGCTACGCATGGCTGCATGACCTCCGATCTGTTCATAAGCCGTTCGTCGAAAGAGCAAACATTGCCCCATGGCGGCGGCAAAAACCCGAAAGGGCAGGTAATGAACGGCCAGCACCGGTAGATACCCTAAAATGGTAAAAGCCATCAGCGGCACCGTCAATCGTTCCCCCCAGGTGAGGGTTTCTTGGGTTGGCCAGCACGTCAACAGATCAGCGCGGCTGCGTTGGGCTTGTCCAACCAGGGCCGAGAGCGCTTGTGGATGCCAGCGGACATCTGCATCGCTAAAGAGAAAAAACTCACCGCGGGCGTGTTGGGCAGCTTGATGACAGGCCCAATTCTTGCCCAACCATCCGGCTGGCAAGGGTGCGCCAGGGATGATTTTTAACCGAGGATCGCCTTGAGCAACCGCTCTTGCTGCTTGCGCCGAACCGTCTTCGGACTGGTCATCCACGAGGATGATCTCAAAACAGGGGTACGTTTGGGCAAGCAAGCTGCGCACCGTTTCGCCGATGCGCCGCGCTTCATTGCGCATCGGAATCAAGATTGAGACCAGGGGCGCGATTTGAGGTGGCGAACTGGGCTTTAGGCGAGGGAAGGTAAAGGCATTCAGCACCGCCACCAAAGCAATTATCAGCAATGGAAGGAACGAAAGGGTCAGCCAATCATTCATGGAGCGGCTTTTGCCAGGGGAGTTGACGCAAATCCTGGCGATGCTTCCAGAGCAATAGAGCGCTTTGCAGGACGAGGACGCTGAGATACAGCGGATTGGGATCGAAGAGCAAAAGGTAGCCTCCCACGGTTGAAAGAGTCAAGAGAAGCGCCCAACCGGAGTTGCGCAGCCAGAGGTAAAAGATCGTCAACGCAGGCAGGGCAATCAGCGGCACTCGCCACAAGGTCAAGCCAATCCATACCCCTAGCGCAGTCGCAATGGCTTTGCCGCCGCGCCAGCCCAGGAACGGCGAAAAGGCATGGCCGAGCATGGGAGCAATGGCAATGGGCACCATGCGCCCGCCGCGCCACCCAAATTGGTAATAAGCAAGGCCGATGGGCGCAGCGGCTTTGGAGACATCCAGGAGCAAGACAGCAATCCCCACCCATTTGCCGCCAGCCCGAAAGGCGTTGAAGGCGCCCGGGTTTTGATCTCCCACAGCGCGCACATCCGTACCTTTCAATCGCCCAAGCCAGACGGCGAACGGCAAGGAGCCGCTCAGGAAGGAAATCAGAACCCACAGGAGGCTTTCAAGCATGGAGCATGGTCTCCTTTCATCTACTTGCCAATGGCCTCAGTCCTGCTCAGCCAGGATAGTTTTCCCAGCCTGGGCTGTAGACCGCCAGGCTCTCATTGCCAAAGCAACAAACAACCCCATGACCCCGAAGCCGATCAGGGCCGGAGCGGGCTGCGACCAGAAAATCCCCAGGCCAATGCTCTGCAAAATCCAGGTAACGCCATAAATGAGTACAAGTGGCTGGCTGGGCAGGTTTGCAGGCCTCACCAGGGCTGTAATCAACCCCGAGACCAAAATCCAACCACCAAAATTCACCAGCGGGATACCAAAGTATGCCCCTGGCTGTTCCCAAATCCAAAAACCCCAGGCGGTCATCTGAGGATCAAGGAAGAGATCCCAGGCCGTAAAGGCAAGCGCAGCAAGGAGAGTTGCCTTCCATCCCCCTGGGTGCGATTTCTCGCCTAGGATGGTTTGGGCGACTGCCCAGGCTGGTGGCAGCATCATCATCCACGCCAGCGGAATTAACAACGGCACGCCGGCTAGTTGAGGTTGAAGCAAGGAGGTGTAATGATATTTACCAAACGGAAAGCCACTGGTCGAACCCAGCCACTCGGCAAGGAAAGCCACTCCCATCACCAGGAAGAGAATTCGGCAGGTGCGTTTCCAGCCCCATTTTGTCAGCAAGGCTGCGTTGACCGCGGCAAATTGCATCAACACCCCCAGGGACATGCCCGCGCGTAAGGCGGCTTCCCCCAACGTCCAGCCAACAATCGGGAGGGCGATCATGGTCAGAACCCAAAGGAGGAGAAAGGCAATCACAGATAAAGGAAATGCGTTGCAAGTCGTTTTCACCATGTTGATCAAGATTTTATCTTAAAAATTCCTACTCCCTGCCAGATTTAGGGTAAACTTACCCTACGATGACGGTTTCCACGCAGCCTGTAACGATTCTCGGTGGCGGTGTTGGCGGTTTAGCGGCTGCAATCTCTCTGGCAAGCGCCGGCCGCCGCGTTGTCCTCTTTGAGCAAAATGAACAGATTGGCGGAAAGATGGGGGAACATCGCGCCGCTGGTTTTCGTTGGGACAGCGGCCCTTCGGTGATTACCATGCGCACTGTATTTGAATCTCTTTTTGCGTCAGCCGGGCAACGGTTGGAAGATTATCTCAGTCTGAAGACGATCGATCCGCTAACGCGCTATTTCTTCTGGGATGGCGCTCAGGTGGATATTTGTCGCGATCTATCCCAAACCCTGCAGCAAATCGCCGCACTCGAAGAGCGGGATGTCGAGGGATACCTGGCTTTTCTCGCCGAAGCGGCGCGAGTCTACCGCATCGTCAGCCGGGTTTTTCTCTTTGGGCCGCCGCCTACCTTTGCCAGTTTGCGATTGGTCTCGCCAAGAGATGCGCTCTCGGTTGATCTGGTTGGCACCTTACAAAAACGCATCGAGCGCGCTGTTCGCCATCCTCACTTACGCCAATTGCTGGGTCGCTTTGCCACCTATGTTGGCGCCAGTCCCTATCTTGCCCCGGCAACCTTAACCTCCATTGCCCATGTGGAATTAGCCCAGGGGGTATGGTATCCGCAAGGAGGCGTGTACGAGCTTGGGCGCGCCTATGAACGCCTTGCCACCCAACTTGGCGTCGAAATTAACTATCAAACGCGGATCAAACGCCTGCGCGTTCAAGACGATCGTCTGGTAGGGTTGGAACTAGAAAATGGAGAAAGCCTCACTACAGGTATCGCCATCTCCAATATCGATGTCACCACCACCTATACGCTGATCGATTCGCCCGTTGCGCAAAAGCAATTTCGCAAATTGAGTCGTCGAGCCACCTCTTGCTCTGGCTTCATTCTGCTGCTGGGAATTGAAGGTTCTCACCCTGCGCTTGCCCATCACAACGTCTTTTTCTCAAAGGACTATCGCCGGGAATTCGAGCAGATCTTTCGCCAGGGTCGCTTGCCAGATGACCCGACGATTTATGTAGCGATTACCAGTAAATCCGATCACGATCACGCTCCAGCAGGTTGTGAAAACTGGTTTGTTCTGGTCAATGCTCCGCCGCTGAACCCACTGCCCACTGAGGCGCAAAAAGAAGAACCACTGGCTTATGCCGAGCACCTCCTGCAACATCTGGCCGAACGCGGCTTTGACCTGCGCTCCAAAATCCGCTACCAAAAAGTGCTCACGCCACGAGACCTGCAACGCCTCAGCGGCGCCTGGCGAGGCGCTTTGTATGGCATTTCTTTCAACAACCGCTTTGCTCCCTTCCTACGCCCTGGCAATCGTTCCCCTGTGCGCGGTTTGTACTTTGCCGGAGGCAGCGTTCACCCCGGCGGCGGTGTGCCCCTGGCAACCTTATCCGGAATGCAGGCTGCCCGTTTCGTCCTGGAAGATGCAGGCAAGGTTTGATCGAGCGCTGAACCAGGCAGACATAAGCAAGGATCACTCATGACGTATTTCGGCTTTTTATTGCGATTTCTGGTGCTGCCGATTTTGGCTTTGCTCTTCATCATCTTACGCGATGAACGGCGCCAGCCGCCACTGCAGCATTTTCAAAACGGGCGCAGGGTGTGGGCAATTATCGCCCTGCATATTGCCCTGGCTGTGATTTACACTACCCCATGGGATAACTATCTGGTGGCAAGTGGTGTGTGGACATACAACCCTGCCCTGGTTAGTGGGATTTTGCTGGGTTATGTCCCCCTGGAGGAATACCTCTTCTTTGTCCTTGAGACCTTTTTGGCCGGCTTATGGTGGTGGTTTTTGGCGCGGCGGCTTCCTGAACCCTCCACCTTCAAACCCTCCACCCTGGGACGGTGGGTTGCCTTCGCGGTGCTCTTTCTGGCGTGGATGGTCAGCACATCCCTGCTCTTTTTTGGGCACCTGCGCTGGACGTATCTCAGCATTATCCTCTTTTGGGCGTTGCCGGCCATCTTTCCTCAATTCTTGATTGGGGCAGATATCCTCTGGCACTATCGCCGCCTGGTTGGCCTTGGCATCCTGGTGCCTGGCGCCTATTTATCGCTGATGGACATTGTCGCCTTACGCGCCACCACCTGGTCGATTTCCAAACTCCATACAACGGGGGTGCTTTTCTTTGGTATCTTACCGCTTGAAGAAGTGGTCTTTTTCTTCATTACCAATATATTGATTATCTTTGGCATGACCTTGATGTTATCTAACCGGTGTCGGGAACGCTTCTTTGCCTGGAAAGCCCGTCGCTTTCGGGGCTTCCCTTAGAGCGCTGTTTAAAGCTGATATTTCCTGAAAATAGGTTAAACTATCTTTAGGCCTGGTCTCGAGCGACCTCGTTCGTTGATTTCTCCAGGCGAAAAGGAGAGCGTATGCGCCGTTGGAATGGTTGGGGAGATGACTCTGTAAACTATCCGCTAGGAGGAATTGCCCGTCAATATCTGCAGGAGCAATTAGGGGAAGGCATTTCCATTACAGATGTTTCCCTGGAAGCTGTGCTTGCCAAAATCCCTGCCAGCCGCCTGCCTGCGCATCCTTTGATTTCCCAAGACCCTTTGGATCGCCTATTGCATGCCCGCGGCCAAAGCCTGCCGGATTGGATTGCCTTGCGAAGTGGACGCATTGGGATGGTTCCCGATGGCGTGGCTTATCCTGCTTCGGATGAAGAAGTGCGCCAATTGTTGACGCTTGCCCCCCAGGTTGGCGCACGGGTGATTCCTTACGGCGGTGGAACGAGCGTAGTCGGGCATATCAATCCGCTCGCCGCAGGCGCCCCCGTCTTAACCGTTGATCTCTCTCGCTTGAAACGCTTGCTGCACCTCGATCCGCTCAGCCAGCTAGCCGAATTCGGCGCAGGGGTGAAAGGACCTGACCTCGAAGCCCAATTGAATGCTCAGCGAGCTACGCTCGGGCATTTTCCTCAATCCTTTGAACTTTCTACTTTGGGTGGGTGGATTGCCACCCGCTCCAGTGGACAACAATCGCTGTATTACGGGCGCATCGAGAACCTCTTTGCCGGCGGTCACCTGGAAACGCCGCTGGGGTCTCTGGACATCCCCCCGGTGCCTGCCAGCGCTGCCGGGCCAGACTTACGTCACCTCGTCTTAGGAAGCGAAGGTCGTTTTGGCATTATCACCCGCGCCATTGTGCGCGTTCGCCCCTTACCCGAGGCTGAAGCCTTTTATGGCGTTTTCTTCCCGCATTGGGAAGCCGGACTTGAGGCAGTGCGCAGCTTGGTTCAAACCGGTGTGGGCCTCTCGATGCTGCGCTTGAGTGACGCCATTGAAACCCAAAGCACTCTGGCGCTATCGGGAAAGGATCGCCTGTTGCCATGGATCGAGCGGGGCTTGAAGTTGTTTGGCTACAACGCAGAGCGCTGTCTGCTCGTCTTTGGCGTGAGCGGCAGCCGCAACCATGTGAGAGTGCTCACCCGCCAGGCTGTTGCCATCTGCCGCCAGTGGGGTGGTTTGTTTACCGGTTCAACGATTGGGAAGACTTGGCGGAAAAGCCGTTTTCTCACGCCCTATCTGCGCAATACCTTATGGGAGCTGGGTTACGCCACCGATACACTGGAAACAGCCGTCCCCTGGTCTGGGGTGAAGGAAACCGCTCAGGCAATTCTGGATGCCCTGAGGACAGGATTGCAGGCACAGGATGAGCGGGTGTTGGCGTTTGCTCACCTCTCGCATGTCTATCGGGATGGAGCCAGCATTTACGCTACCTACCTGTTTCGGCGCAGTGGCGATCCTGACCAGGACCTGGAACGCTGGCAAACGCTCAAAACGGCTGCCAGCCAGGCCATCCTTGCCCGTGGGGGCACAATCAGCCATCAACACGGGGTGGGGTTGGACCATCTCCCTTATCTCCCAAACGAAAAGGGCGCTCTGGGGATAGACGTACTCCGGGCTGTCTGTCGGGCTTTTGATCCGCAGGGAATCATGAATCCGGGCAAACTTTTAGGGGAGGAATGAATGCTCTCTGTTGCCAATGGCGTTGATGAGGTTGGCTAAGGAAACGGAGAAAGAACATGTGGAACACCCAAAACCGAGAGCAAATCTGGCAGCAATTGAGTCGGGCTTGGGATTTGATTATCATTGGGGGGGGCATCACCGGCGCCGGCATTTTGCGCGAAGCCACACGGGTTGGTTTGCGCGCCTTGCTGATTGAAGCGGATGACTTTGCGGCCGGTACCTCCAGCCGCTCCTCGAAGCTGGTGCATGGCGGTTTTCGCTATCTGAAAAACGCCCAGTTGAAGATGACCCTCACTTCGGTGCGTGAGCGCGAACGCTTGTTACAGGAAGGCCGTGGTTTGATCACCCAGCTTGGCTTTTTGTTCGTTCACTATCGACGTGACCACTTTCCGCCATGGTTGTTTGGGATGGGTTTGGCGTTGTATGATTTGCTTGCCATGCGCTGGAATCATCGCTATTATGATGCTTATGACATTCTGGAACTCAGTCCTTATTTGAAAAGCGAGGGATTGATCGGGGGGTATCGGTATTTTGACGCCCAAACCGATGACGCTCGCTTGGTTTTCCGTCTGTTGCAAGAGGCCTGTGACCAGGGTGGTTGGGCTTTGAATTATTGTCGGGCAATCGAACTATTGCGTCGGCAGGATGGTCAGGTGTGCGGTGTAGCCGTTCGCGACGAAGCTCCTGTGCGGCAAGGCCGCACAGCAGAAATTCAAGCGAAAGTGGTCATCAACGCCAGCGGCGCCTGGGCAGACGAATTGCGCGCCCAATTAGGATGCAGACGCCGCTTGCGCAAACTGCGCGGCAGTCATTTGATCCTCCCTCGGTGGCGCTTGCCGATTCATCGCGCCGTTACCTTTCTGCACCCCCGCGATCGTCGCCCAGTTTTTGCCCTACCCTGGGAAGGTGTCACCCTGTTTGGCACGACCGATGTTGACCACCAGGAAGCCTTGAGCATAGACGCAAAAATCAGCCCTAAAGAGTTGGATTATCTGCTCTCGGCTTTGCAGGATGTCTTTCCCGTTCTGGAATTAAGCGCAGATGATATCCTGGCGACTTTTGCCGGGGTACGCGCCGTTGTCGATACCGGCAAAGCCGACCCTTCAAAAGAATCGCGTGAGCATGTGTTATGGCTGGAAAACGGATTGCTGACCGTGAGCGGCGGAAAGTTAACCACCTTTCGCCTGATGGCTCAGGAGGCGTTGCGGAAAGTCGCTGCTCTCCTGGAATTTCCTCATCCTTTTCCGGCCCGCCAAAGGGTGCTGGATGAGGTAGTTCTATCTGTCCTCGCAGAAAAAAGTCTCCCTGTTACCAGCCGTTTGCGGCTGGCAGGCAGGTACGGGGCTCGCGCTGCGGAGGTGTTGAATCTTGCCAGGCAGGGCGAACTTGAACCAATTGGCGATACCCCCTCGCTCTGGGCAGAATTGCGCTGGGCGGCGCGTTCCGAAGCTGTCGTTCATCTGGATGACTTGCTCTTGCGCCGCGTGCGCCTGGGTTTAACCCTACCACGGGGAGGAAGCGACCTGATGGAGCGCATTCGAGAGACAGTGCAGGAAGAGCTTGGCTGGAGCGATGACCGCTGGAAGACTGAAGTAACCGCCTATCAAGAGCTGTGGAAAACTTGCTATGGAGTGCCGTCGGAATGAGTGAAAAAGACCTACTTTTAGCGATCGATCAGGGAACGCAGAGCGCACGTGCTTTGCTGTTTGATCCCCGTGGCAGCCTGGTTGCCAAAGCGCGCCTCCCGATTGAACCCTATTTTTCAACCCAACCGGGCTGGGCGGAACAGCACCCGCAGGTCTTTTGGGAGGCGATCTGTCAGGCTTGCCAGAAGCTCTGGACAAATCCGGATGAACTGCAGGAAAATGTCCGCTTGTCTTCCCTGCGTCAACGTCTGGCGGCGGTGGCATTGACCACGCAACGCGCTACAGTGATCAATCTCGATCGGCACGGACAACCTTTGCGCCCGGCGATTTTGTGGCTTGACCAACGGCGCACCTCAGGCTTGAAGCCCATTGGCGGTTGGTGGGGGCTTATCTTCCATCTGGCCGGTCTGACCCAAACCGTTGCCTATCTGCAAGCCGAAGCAGAAGCCAACTGGATTGCCACCCACCAACCCGAAATCTGGCATCAAACGGAAAAATATGTCTTGCTCTCCGGCTACCTGACCTATCGTCTGACCGATCAACTGGTCGATTCGGTTGCCTGTCAGGTTGGCTATATTCCTTTCGACTACAAGCGCTTTCGCTGGGCGGAACGCCGCGATTGGAAATGGCTGGCTCTACCGCTGAAGCCCTCGATGCTGGTGGAGCTAAAACCACCCGCCAGCTTACTGGGCGAAATCACGCCGGCTGCTTCCGAAGCCAGCGGTATCCCGGCCGGCTTACCATTGATCGCAGCCGGGGCAGATAAGGCTTGCGAAGTCATTGGTGCTGGTTGCTTGCAGCCCCACGTTGCCTGCTTAAGTTATGGCACAACAGCGACCATCAACACCACCCATCGTAAATATATTGAGGCCATCCCTCTGATCCCCCCTTATCCTTCGGCGATACCCGGCGCCTACAATCTCGAAATCCAGATCTACCGCGGCTTTTGGATGGTCAGTTGGTTCAAACAGGAATTTGGACAATTTGAACAGCGTTTGGCGGAGCAGCAAGGCAAGCAAGCCGAGCAGCTCTTCGACGCCCTGGTTCAATCCGTTCCGCCAGGCTGTGAGGGGTTGGTGCTGCAACCGTACTGGTCGCCGGGTTTACGCTTTCCCGGTCCGGAAGCGCGCGGCGCAGTGATCGGCTTTCGCGACGCCCATACACGTGCCCATCTCTACCGCGCCATTTTGGAAGGTCTGGCTTACGCCTTGCGCGAGGGAGGCGAAAGAATTGGAAAACGCAGCGGTGTCCCCATCCGGGAACTGCGCATTGCCGGCGGCGGTAGTCAGAGTCAAGCTGCCATGCAGATCACAGCCGATATTTTTGGTTTAACCACTGCCCGCCCGCATGTTTACGAAGCGTCCGGACTTGGGGCAGCCATTGATGCAGCCGTTGGGATTGGCCTTCATCCCGATTTCGACACAGCTATTCGGGAGATGACTCACCTGGGCGATACGTTCGACCCCGATCCCAAACGCCATAAACAATACGACGAGATTTACCGCCGCGTGTATTTGCAAATTTATCACCGTCTGCGACCGCTGTATGAGGCGTTGCAAAACCTCAGCTAAGCAGCTTTTTCCTGCTCCATAACGGCATTGGCGAGCCAGGTGGTGACTTCCGCCTGGGTCGGAATGCGGCCGAAGCAGACCAGCTTTTCATTGATCACCAGGCCAGGGGTAGAAAGAATGGGATATTGCATGATTTCGTTGTAGTCGGTCACTTTGACGACGTCGGCGTCAAGACCCATCTCACCGATCACTTTCTGCACAATCCCCTCAACTTTTTTGCAATTTGCACAACCTGACCCTAATACCTTAACGGTAATCATATTTGCCTCCGCAATGTTGGAATTTTGAAGTTTTAGGACAGATTATAATCAAAATATTCGATTAAATGAATATGATAAATGTCACGATATGTCAATCCCTAACATAACCTTTGTGGGTGATGGTAAACCATTCACGAATATTGCCCGAATGCACGAATAGCGCTGGCATTCTTTTATTCGTGGTTCATTCGTGGACGGTTTTCTCAGCGAACTATCACCACAGTTGGTGATGGTAGGTTGTTACGTTTTTTTCCCGTTGCATGAAATAGATTGCTCCCCCTTTGGAAGTGATCTGAAAAATCTTTTGGCAAATTTTCTCGATCCATTCCCAATAAACCGCATCGGGTAAATGGTCATTATGGTTGGGGTACTCTTTGCCCTGATTAAACGGGGGGTCAAGAAAGGTCAAATCAACCGTTTGAGTCAAGCGGTCTAAAATTTCTGTACAATCACCAATGAGAAGCTGACAGGTTGTGTCCATTTCACACTTTTTGGATTCCCTTCTATTATAACGTTTGATCCGCCTATCTGAAATAACTTTTATTAATGCTCAAAAAGCCGGTATCGACCATTCCTAAAATCTAGCCAGAGGGAACAAACGAAAACGGACAGACGTCTTTATCTCAAATCGTACTAAAAGGAGTCGCCCGATGAAAAGCGGTTTTTCTCTCCTGATGATTGGAATCCTTCTATTCGGTCTCTTTGCTTGCGCCGCTCCTCCACTCAAACCGCCCCAGGTGGCGCGAGCGGAAGTCGTCCAATCTGATAAGCCGCGCAACCTCTCGCCGAATGTCCCCTCCGCAGACCTCGCTGAGCTTGTTTCCGGCAACACGGCTTTTGTGCTGAGTCTTTACCACTTGCTGAGCGCAGAAAACCCTGCCAGTAACCTCTTTTATTCTCCCTATAGCATCTCGGTTGCTTTGGCGATGACCTATGCCGGCGCACGCGGGGAGACCGAGCAGCAGATGGCAAACGCCCTGCACTTCAGCCTGCCGCAGGAACGCCTGCACGCCGCCTTCAACGCTCTGGATCAACAGCTCAATACCCTGGCGCAAGGTGGGCAGGGAAGTGAAGAAGGACAGGGTTTTCGCTTGCATCTTGCTAACGCCTTGTGGGGCCAGCAAGGCTTTGAATTCCTGAACGAATTTCTGGATACCCTGGCGCAAAACTACGCTGCCGGCCTGCGGTTGGTGGATTTTCGTGCTGACCCCGAAGCGGCTCGTCAGGTAATCAATCAATGGGTCAGTGACCAAACAGAACAGAGGATCCAGAACCTGATTCCTCAAGGCGCTCTCGACCCATTAACGCGCTTGGTGCTGACCAATGCCATCTATTTCAACGCTGCCTGGCAATATCCTTTCCAGAAAGAGGCAACGACCGAAGAGCCTTTCTTCTTGCTGAACGGCGAGAAGCTCACGGTGGCAATGATGAAGTTAAATAAAACCCTTCTCTACGCTGAGGGAGCGGACTTTCAGTTGGTGTCCTTGCCCTACGAAGGCGGGCGCATCGAAATGGTGGTGATCCTGCCTGCAGCCGGGCAGTTCGAAGCACTGCAGGCAAAGATCGACCCGGCCTGGCTCACAGAGGCGTTGGCACAACGCCAGTTACACACGGTCAACTTGAGCATGCCCAAATTCAAGGTTGAATCCGATTTCAGTCTGGTCGATGCCTTATCTACCTTAGGCATGCCGGCGGCGTTCCAGCCGGATCAGGCTGATTTTTCAGGTATGGATGGGCGACAGGATCTGTACATCGGCGAAGTGTTGCACAAAGCGTATGTCAACGTGGATGAAGCCGGCACCGAAGCCGCCGCCGCTACGGCGGTGATCATGGAGTTAACCGCCGCCCTGCCTGAGCAACCTGTCATCATGACCGTCAACCGCCCGTTCCTCTTCCTGATCCGGGAAGTGCAAAGTGGAAGCTTGCTGTTTGTTGGCCAGGTGACTCAACCCTGAAAAATTTTACACCGATTTTATTCCCGAATCACCTGGTTTTAGCATAAAATAAACCTGATTTTCCTGCTCCATCGAAGCACCCTGCGTGCCGAATCTATCCAAGGATGTCGTCCCGATGACCGTTATCCTGGCTGTCAGCAATCAAAAAGGAGGCGTCGCCAAGACGACCTCTTGTCTTTCGCTTGGCGCCTGTCTTGCCGAGCTCGGTTGGCGTACATTGGTGGTTGATTTTGACCCACAAGGTCACCTCAGCCTTGCCGCAGGAACTGACCCGGATGAACTGGAGGTCAGTGTCGTTGACCTCTTGCTCTCCGATCCACCGCCCGACCCTCAATCTCTGCTTCTCCCCACCGTTATGACGAATCTAGATTTGCTGCCCGCCGACCTGCGTCTGGCAACGGTTGAGCAGAGCCTGACCGATAGAGAGGGGTATGAAGTTACCCTTTTACATGGTTTGCAAAGGCTCTCGCCACTGCACCGGGACGATGAAAGCCTTGCCAAAGAAAAATATGATGCTATTCTGATCGATTGCCCTCCCTCGCTGGGGATGCTGACCATTCTTGCCCTGACCGCCGCCCAATGGGCGTTGATTCCGGTTCAATGTGAATATTTCGCCTCGCGGGGCTTGTTGCGCTTGTTAGATGTCATCGAGGCCGTGCAGCAACACACCAATCCCTCCCTCGATTACTTCATCTTTGCCACGCTGTTGGATGTCCGCAATGCCATCTCACGCCGAGTTCTCGAGGAATTACAGGCGCACTTCGCCGGGCATCTTCTTCAAACGGTCATTCGTCTGGACACGCGTTTGCGCGAAAGCCCGATGACCGGTGAGCCGGTGATCGTCTACGCTCCCCGCACGCGCGCCAGTCAGGAGTATCGCGCCCTTGCCCAAGAGCTTGTCGAACGCCTCCAAGAGAAGGAGCACATCCAATGAGCGAACGAAAGAAAAAAATCGAATCAGCCCTTAACAAGTTGTTTTCCACCTCAAAATCGAAAGCCACCACACAACCAGGTTCTACGAGCGAATCGGCTGGCGAAACCCCATCACAACAGACGGAAATGGAAATCGTTCAACCCGGTCGGGGGGCAAAACCTTCCACCACCCAACCATCTTTAGCCTCCACGCCAGAAGCCGTTTCCCCACAAAGCTTAGCAAGCGATCTCCCAACAGTTGGAGAAAGAGGAATCCAGGCCGAAGAGGTTGTTGCGGCAAGGTTTGAAGCAATGCCTGGTCAGCCGCTTTCTGGGATGTCTTCCACCTCTACGGCAGAGGCACATTCCTCGGCTTCCCAAAGCGCCTCAGAAGCGCGCCTTCAGCCATCCGCTCCTTCTACGCCGGCTCCATCAGATACGAAGAAAACAGCAAACGACGGCCGCACTAAGAGTAGTGAGGAGGGCGATTTCTTCTTTACCCGGGAAGCCGCCTCCGAAGAGATTTGCCAGTTGGTGATCTTTACCCTGGCGGGTGAGTCTTTTGGCTTACCTATCGATCGAGTGGAAAGCATCATCAAACCACAGGCGATTACCGTTGTTCCCCACGCCCGTCCCTATGTGGTTGGGGTAACCAATCTGCGCGGCACGGTCTTGCCGGTGATCGACTTGCGGCGCCGCTTTCGCTTAACCACTGCGGAACAAACCGAAGATCAGCGTATTGTAGTGGTGCTTTTCAATGATGAAAAAATTGGATTAATGGTCGATTCGGTAACCCAGGTTTTGCGCCTGCCCCAGGCAGCCATCGAACCGCCCCCACCGATTGTAACCGCTTTCGTCCACTCGGCATTCGTTACCGGCATTGCAAAAGTCGATGAACGGCTGGTGATCTTGTTAGACCTGGAGAAAGTGCTGCTGCCTGAGCATGGAAATTGATTTCCGTCAACTCCCCCATCGCCGTTATAATCCGCTGAGTGGTGAGTGGGTTCTGGTATCGCCTCAGCGCGCCTTACGCCCCTGGCAGGGTCAGGTCGAACGGGTGACGGAAGCCAGACGTCCCACCTATGATCCGCAATGTTACCTTTGCCCGCGCAACCTGCGCGCCAGTGGAGAGCGCAATCCCAACTACCGCCATACCTTTGTGTTCGTCAACGATTTCAGTGCCCTGTTGCCCGATACACCGCGAGTGGAGATCGAAGCGCATCCCTTGCTCCGCGTCGTGACCATGCCTGGCGAATGTCGCGTCATCTGCTTCTCACCCCGCCACGATTTGAGCCTAGCCGAAATGGAAGTCGAAGACATCCGCCGTGTGGTGGACGTCTGGATTGAACAAACCAACGAGTTGGGCAAGCGCTTTCGCTGGGTACAGATCTTTGAAAACAAAGGGGAGATCATGGGCTGTTCCAATCCGCATCCGCATGGACAGGTGTGGGCATTGGACGCTGTCCCTAACGAGGTGATGAAGGAACATCGTCAGCAAACGCACTATTTCCAAGAACATCAGCGTTCACTTTTGTTGGACGTTCTTTCCGCCGAGCAGCAGCTTGCCGAGCGCATTGTGGTTGAAAACGAATACTGGCTGGTGCTCACCCCTTTCTGGGCAATCTGGCCCTTTGAGACACTGCTCTTACCCAAGATTCCTCTGCTGCGCCTGACCGACCTCAAAAAACCGCACCGCTGGACCTTAGCTGAGATATTGAAGCGTTTACTGACCGCTTATGATCGGCTCTTTAACATCTCCTTTCCTTACTCGATGGGCTGGCACGGCGCGCCGTTTATAGAGGAAAGTGTTTTGGGCTGGCAATTGCACGCCCATTTTTACCCGCCTCTCTTGCGCTCGGCAACGGTCAAGAAGTTCATGGTTGGTTTTGAGATGCTCGCCGAAGCGCAACGCGACATCACCCCGGAACAGGCTGCTGAACGATTGCGAGAGGTTTTACCCTTCTAAAAAATCGCCGTCCGCATTTAGAACATCAGAAGTAGATTGCTTTAAACTATTCTGGAAAATTGGGGGTGATCTGAATGTCCTCCAAGAGCCAGGTAAACGAACTGGGTTGGTCCGCTGAAGTCCCGTCAGGCCCCTGGAAGTAAAAGCGCACCCCAACGGTATTGCCAGCGTAATCGAGCAACGGGATATAGACCCGCTCCCAGTAGTCTTTCGTCCCACCAAAGGATTGGACCCGGGTATAGCCGACCTGACCCTGGAGTTCCAGCTCTACATAACCGAAAGTATAACCATAGAAAGACTTATAGCGTGTCCAGAAGACGAGGTGAGGGAAGGGCCAGGATGGATCGAGAAACACCTGATCTTTACCAATAAGGGTGATGAATTGGGTGGTTTTTACGGTTCCCAACCAGCATCCCTTTTGTCGATCCTTGCATTGAGAGGATTGGATGAATGACCAGCCGCTGCCGGAAAATTGGGTTAGCGGAATGGCGTCCGGTTTTTCTGCGGTTGGAGACGCCTCATTGGTTGGAGTTGGAGGCTCTCCAGCGGTGGGTGATGGTTCTGCAGTTTGTGGGGCGGAATGGGTGCTTTGAGCGGCAATTTCCGTTTTCAAGCGGTCTAGAGCAGCCTGAGTGGCTTCGATGGCAATCTGGGCGTTTTGTTGCTCAAGAGCAACCTGGGTGGCGGCTTGAGCTTGAATCGTCCTCTCCAGGTTCGCGGCAACCATGGTCTGTTGCACACTCTGATCACCGCTGAGGGACAGGCTACATGCTATGGCGAACAGGACCAGGCAAACCATCAACACAGAAAAACGAAGCTTCGCGGAAGGGCTTCCGCTCGAGCGTTTAGCTTTCATCACGCACCTCCTGAACAAATGCCCTTGCAGAGATTGTAACATCATCCCTGATTGGGAAAGCTGCCCATATTATGGAGTGCGCAAGCCACGCTTGCGCAACAAACCTGCTGAAGCACAAAATTCTCTGCCACACTAAATCCTATGGAGTGCGCAAGGCACACTTGCGCAACGAACCCGCTGAAGCACGGCTTCAACACTCCAGAATAAATCAATACCCATTATAATAAAGTAAATTCTATCGAATAGAGGTGATTTAGCATGGCTCTCACTCCTCGCGAACGTGTTCTCGCCGCGATCAACCATGAAGAACCCGATCGGGTTCCCATTGTGATCGGCGCCAGCAATGCCACCGGGATCAAAATGCCTGCCTATCGACGGCTGAAAAAAGCCCTAAACTTTGAAGCAGAAGAACGATATATCTACGATTGGCCAGAGCTTGGCACAGCGCTGATTGATGAGCCGATATTAGAGCGTTTAGGCGCAGATGTACGGGGTGTGCTTGATCGCTTTCCGGATTTTGTCTATGAGCGCAACCGAAATCGGCCACCCCATAGTC
>DAOTZA010000082.1:0-4814 GCA_034434515.1 Anaerolineales bacterium
ATTCCCCCTTTGCGCCAGCGTTTGATCCAGGAGTAAATCGTGGGAATACTTACCGCTTGCAGGTGCGCCACTTCTTCCGGTTTGTATCCGAGATGCAAAAGCCGAATGGCGGTGCAGCGCTGACGGACGCCTGGGCGAGGATCGCGCTTCATGGCAGCTTCAACAATTTGTAATTCTTCTTCGGTCAGATGATAATCTCGGGCTTTTGGCATGCTATAAGTTTACCATGAACATCAGTTTGTTAATGTACTTTCAACGAACTACTTAGTTATACATATGAGATATATATAATCAGATTTCTCATTTGATTTGTGGAGAATGATTTATGACGTCAACCCAAGAAAAAATATTTGCTTATTATAAAGAAATAAGGGGCGATTTTCTAGATGTTGATGATGAGCGGATACAACATTTTTTTTGCAATCTTCTTAAATTTAGATACTTGCAACACATTGAGGCTTTCAGGCAAGCCCGATTACTCGAAATCGGTTGTAATAAGGGTTATATGCTACACGCTTTAGAGAAATTCGGTTTTACTGATCTTACGGGAATTGACCTATCCGAGGGTGACTTAACGATTGCTCGTGGCAGAACAAAAATAAGTAGAATTATTCGGCAGGATTTGTTCGAGCATCTTTCTACAAATTGCTACGACGTAATTTTATGTAAAGATGTTATGGAACATATTGATAAATCCAAACAGGAAAAATTTGTAAAATCTATATACAATTCCTTAAATCCCGGGGGCGTGGCAATAATTCAAGTTCCTAATATGGATTGGTTTATGAGCAATCATGAAAGGTACATGGATTTTACTCATGAGATTGGCTATACACGAGAAAGTTTAGGTGACATTTTTAGATTATATTTTCCATATAAGCATGTAAATATATATCCTGTCTCATATATATTCCAAGATAACCTAAAAAGAAAAGTGATATTTGGTTTTATTCGCCCTGTTTTCATTAAGATTTTACGATTTTTATTCAAGCTTTTAGGAGAAGGTGCGAATGATACGTGGTTTGAGTATCGTGAAATTATGGTGGTAGTAAAGAAGTGAAACAGATAATTATCACCTGTGATACTGAAGTGGGGGAATTGGCTGGCGATAAAGAAGATGCATTCGAAATTTTTATTGAAGGGAAAATTGGTAAGGAGGAAGTTGGATATGCATTTATTAATAAAATAGCGTCCAGCTATGGAGTGGTTGTTGAACATTTTGTCGATGTTTATCCCTTTCACAGATACGGAGAACAATTATTTAGAAAGCTTTGCGAATCAATTCTAGCGCAGGGGCACAAAATAGGTCTCCATACCCATCCTTCTAACAAATATGACCGATATAGAAAATTTATGTGGCAGTATAGTTTGGAGGATCAATCCAGGATAGTTGAATTTGGTAAAGAAAAGATTAGAGAATGGACAGGAGTGATTGTAAATAGTCATAGAGCAGGCGGTTACGGCGCAAATGCCGATACACTCCTAGCACTTTCAAAGAATGGGATACACATTGATTTGTCTCATTTTCCGGTAAATACCAATAGTCGGATAGGACTCTCCACAATTAATGCACCATCATTTTTTGAAAATGTTTTAGAAATCCCGGTAACGGTTTACGAGAAAAATATACATTACGGATATGGTATTCGTAGAAAAAGAATACAAAAACTAGATTTTAGGTATGGTTCTACTTCCGACGAAATAGTTAATGTAGTTGAGCAAATGGATAATAATTCGATTATTGTAATTTTTATGCATAGTTTTAATTTTCTTAATCTACCTTATAATTTTAGAAAGCAGGAATATGGTCACATTACGGTAAATGTAAATATGATAGACGAGTTTATAAGAGTATTAGAAAAATTAAGTCAGATGCAAGATGTAACCTTTGTCACAAGTGATAAGGTAGTCGTTAGTCCCAACATTGTCGATGTTATTCCAACCATCACAGTCAGAGGAAATATCCTTAAGAGCATCATCCTCAAGATATCTAATAGCTTTAGTAATATAAGGAATACATGAAAAAATTTTTATATCTCAGAACCGTTTACTGGTTTAATCTGATTGCCGGTGGTTCCGTGGGACATACGGCTGGGATAATCAATGCGCTTAATAATAAAGTTTATCTTAAAGTAATTTCTAATGATAAACTGGCTGAAGTAGAATGCCCAATAGATATAGTTGAACCAATTCTTATCCCTATAATTCCTAAGCAATTTTGTGAGCTGTTATATAATATTAAGATTATCAAATATTGCAGACATACAAACGAAGATGTAATTTATCAGAGATATAGTGGCTTTTCGTTTTGCGGGGCGTACCTAGCAAGGAAAAAACAAATTCCATTTATTCTTGAATTTAATTCATCGGATGTCTGGAAAATAAAGTATTGGAATTCTAATAATACAGGTTTCAAGAAACTTGTGAAAGATATTTATAATAAGGTTTTGATCTTGCCTATTGTTAGGTGGATTGAAAAATATAATATCCTAAATGCTTCCATGATAGTAGTGGTTTCGAAAGCCCTTGAGAGTTTCTTGATTAATCTTGGAGCTCGACCAGAAAAGATAATCGTGATTCCAAATGCGGTAGACGAAACCAAATATCATCCTGACATAGATGCCAACAAAATAAAAGACCAGTATCATTTACATGATAAAGTAGTTTTAGGTTTCATAGGAACGTTTGGTGAATGGCATGGAGCAGAAAACATCGTGCTTGCCTATGGCAAACTTCTCGAAGATCATCCCGAATTCAAAAATAACACAGTCCTTTTCATGATTGGTGACGGCGTGAGAATGGGCGAGGTTATAAAATATATCAATCATTTGGGTATCTCGGAAAATGTGGTTTTGACAGGGCTTGTTCCTCAAAAAGAGGGGGCAAGATACATGGCTGCCTGTGATATATTAATAAATGCTACACTGCCAAACCCTGATGGAAGCGAATTTTTTGGTAGCCCTACGAAGCTTTTTGAATACATGGCATTAGGAAAAGCTATTATTTGCAGCAATATGGCACAAATGGCAGAGATTATCGAACATAATGTTACCGGCTTTTTGGTAGAACCAGGTTCTATTCCCTCGCTTTCGAGCGCAATGGAAGTTTTAATTAATAATGCAGGGCTACGAGAGAGGCTCGGGAAGAATGCGAGGAATAAAGTTCTTTCTAAACACACGTGGGCGCATAATATAGACAGTATCCTTGCGCATCTTGGGGATCTTACTGGCGAACCTTTTCTTTTCAACAAGGATTAGTGTAAGGATGATCAATTGTTAACTTGATCCTAAATGTCAATGTTCAAATATTACATCCGAAAGGCCCTTAGCACCCCGCCACGAGTTACAGCTAAAAAAGTTGCTGGAAGAGTCAAGCAGAAAGCGTTGGCTTCTTTTCTCAAATTAAAAGATCATCTAGCTATGTCTTTTGTAGAACAATGGCCTGAATGTAGGCTATATCAATTCTTTCCGAGGTTTTCGCCCAAGCTTCTTTTTCTGCAAGTAGAATCCATTGGAGAAATGACACGCCATTATCTTGATCACCGCTTTGACCTCCTCGGTTCCGGTTGGGTGCGGGTACATCACGGTATACAATGCCGCGGGTTAGAGGGGTATCGGTACAGTATGCGGGAGGCTGTTGAGGTAGACCCTGATGGAAAGTGGCTTCAGGGCCGTATCAATCGGTCAAACGTTGGCGAATCCCGCCGCATATGGCGCTTGATTTTTCAGATTTCACCGGGAAATGCTAACCCACAACGAAAAAACCGGTATATACCTATCGACTGGCATATTGATTTTAAATCCGGGTTCCGCTGGAAGGAATCTATTTGGTACCGAGATATACGTTATGGTCACAAGCAGGGTGTGGATGTGAAGGTTCCGTGGGAACTTGCCAGAATGCAACACCTCGTTCAACTTGCCTTTGCGTTCGCGCTGGTGAAGCAAAATACCACAAAGCAATGGATTCCGAGTTCAGATTTAGCGGGTCAGGCAAACATGAAGTTTTTTAGACATCAAAGAAGAATGGTGGATAAAACAGAAAATCTGGATAACGGAAAAAATCATCTGGAGACACCTGAAGAATATGCGTTGGAATTCCGCAGTCAGGTGTTGGATTTCATTGCTAATAATCCTCCCCGTTTTGGCGTGAACTGGAAATGCACGATGGATGTTGGTATCAGAATTGCAAATTGGCTTGTTGCCTACGATTTATTCAGAGCGTATGGGGCAAATTTTGACGGTGAGTTTAATAAAGTTTTTCTGCGCAGCGTGTATGAACACGGTCTGCATATTATTAATAATCTAGAATGGGGCGAATCGATCAGGAGTAATCATTATCTTGCAAATATAACCGGTCTTCTTTTTGTAGCCTCCTATCTGCCATGCACGCCCGAGACGGATGCCTGGCTTGCCTTTGCTGTGCAGGAACTAATTAAGGAAGTCGCATTGCAGTTCTACCAGGATGGTGGTAATTTTGAGGCGTCAACAAGTTATCATCGGCTTGCCGCTGAAATGGTTGTCTATGCAACTGCTTTGGTTTTGGGACTTCCCTATGAAAAATTGCAGGCATTAAAAAATTATGACCATACCATGATCAAGGTAAAGCCAGGCCTTGCACCTTCGCCTTTGCCCCACTACAGAATATTGAAGAAAAACGATTCGAAGGCCGAAAACCTCAACCAGAAACTCGAGAGTCCTTTCCCATACTGGTATTTTGAACGCCTTGAAAAAATGGCCGAATTTACTATGCACATTACCAAGCCGAACAACCGTATTCCTCAAATTGGCGATAACGATAGTGGGCGGTTTTTCAAA
>DAOTZA010000083.1:0-11943 GCA_034434515.1 Anaerolineales bacterium
TCGAAGACCAGGGCCGCGAACAGGACGCTGTTCTTAACCCACTGGCGCGGGCGCATGGTCAAAATCAAGTATTTGAGATGGCTCAAGCGCATGCAACACTCCCAAACGTCGGTTGGTTTAATTGTAATCGATTGGAGGGAAGATACAAGTAATCATAGCGACCTTGAATATACCGTGTTGGGAGCATAAGTCATTATGAGGGCATTGTCGTGAAAGAAGAACACAAAATCACAGATAACAAGATTGGATATATAACAGGCGCACGAGAGATTTCAATGAATATTGAGGGTGTTGCAGTAGAAAATAAAATAACGGTCTATATTTTTATAATTGATTTTTTTACTTAGAACTTCTTCTGCAATTGACTTGCTTTTGGTAACAATTAAGGTGCATTTTCGTTCAGAGATAATGTCAGAAACACTCAGCTCGAATTGGGACTTGGTTAGAAATAAAATTTTATCCGGACAGCCGCTTAGTACAGGTATGACGCCTGATTCGGCAAATGAATTACCGATTATGATTAATGGTGAGTCGTTAGATTGCCTAGGACACAAAGGGCGAATTTCGTGAGCTACCATTTCTAAATTTTTATCAAATGAATTTTCAAAAGAAAGAAGTTGAGAAAAATTCTGCGATATATAAATAGTCAAAAGGACTGATATCCCAATAATTGCTACTTGACGATCGACGTATTCTTTGGCGAGTAGAACTACTAGCGGATAAATCACCCATCCATAGAAAACCAGATATCTTGGTTCTTGATAGGGATTGCTTGTACCTAGAATAGTCGTTGTCCATAAGATAAATAAAACAAAGACGCCGGGTATACTGACTAAAACCCTACTATCTTTCTTAAGCAAAAGATAGTAAAGAGCAATGCTCCCGGAAATGGCGATTATTCCAATATCTAAAAATAAGACTTTCGGGATGATTAGTAATCGACTCCAATAGTCAACTTGCCCCAAATAAGGCTGTTGCATATGCTGGGCAAACTGAAGGGGATAAAGAGGTGAGCCGAACTTTACATAAGCATTTATTAGCCATATAAGAGGTATAACAAACGACATAAATAATGGCATTAAATCAATTAATTCAACCTTTTTATATAATATATATTTATTAATTACCCATCCTGAGAAAAACAGAATGAAAAACAATGCTATAAACCACCCTATATAATGAGTGGCGCTTGCTAAGAGCGATGTGAGAGAAATAGCTATAATGTAATATTTTTTCTGTTTTGTAACAATCAGTTTATAGAAATAATAACCTGAGGCTAAAAGGAAGAAAACGAGCATAGGCTCACATAATCCAGAAAATGTTATAAAAATGTCGGCAGAAAAGATCGAAAGTATCCATAAGCTCAGAGAAGACAATTTGGGATCTTTTGTAAAGCACTTAATAATCTTGTAGGTTATCAAAAGTGAGCCGATAAAGTACAGGTTGTTTATCAGAACCGGCAGGGCTAGGTTCGAATAAGGATACCAAGGCTTTACAAGCAAAAAAACTATACCGTTGATCCAAAATTGTAAAGGCAACCAATATCCATCGGATGGTGCAAAATATGGGTGAATTGACCAGTAATAAGATAAAAGAGTTCGAGAGAAAGTGTCCCACGGTTTTCCATAGAAGTAACCTCTTGAGTATAGAAAAATATAGAAGAAAGCCCTAAGAAGAATAGCAATAACAAAGCAAATTACGACTTTCTTACGCTGAAAATTTTTCATCTCCTCTATTCTCCCTTCTAAGAAGAATAATAAGCGCACATCAAAGTGTAAATGTCGTTGATATCAAGATAAATGGATATGATGTACATTCCACCTTGAATATACCATTTTTCTCTGATATCAGCATGACGCTTTTTATCCTTAATACATCCTTTATCATCCCCTAACAACTCTGTAAAGTCGGATCACAAAATTTTGTGTAATAATTGAAAATGACACTGGATTTTGCGTAGAAAGATCTAGAGGAGAAAGCAGTGGTCAAGAAATGTATCCTAAAAAGTAGTTGTATCTATTTATCATGTATTCTGATAATCATTTTGAGCTCGCGCAGCCTGAGTGCAAAAGCTAACCCAATTGAACCAAATTCATTCAACCAAGTATATCTTCCTCTTGTCACATCACCAATTCGTCCTAAAATTATGCTTGGTGTATACACGGATGGTTATCTTGGCTTATCTACAACAATCGAAAACGAGGTAAAAGCTATAGAGGATTGGTCTGGTAAAAAGATCAGCTTGGTTGGCACTTTTATTGCTTTTGAAGACTTATATCCGGACTACAATATACCGGTACCGTTGGGCATGATTTGGGATTCAGGATATATTCCTTTTGTGAACATTGAGACTATGAAGAAAATTACAGACATTAACAGTGGGGGTATGGATAATCAAATTCGTGCTATGGCACGAGCTTTTCGAAAGTGGCATGAAGAAGGCATGCGGAAAGGGCAAAATCGGCTTGCGCTAGTTGCTCCCCTCCAGGAAATGAATGGTTATTGGGTAAGTTATCACAGTACTCCCTCAGAATTCAAAAACGCCTTTAGCCGTATAAAACAATTATTCAAGGATGAGGGGGCAAGTTCTTCTGTGATATGGGTATTTGCGCCAAATGGTTGGAGCTCGCCCAACGATCCCCCCTTTGAAGATTATTATCCAGGAGATCATGCCGTTAGCGTGGTTGCCTTTAGTAGTTACAATGCAGGCTATTGTCCTTCTGCATCATGGAAGTCGTGGGACTCACCTGAAAAAGTATACGCATCTTATATCGAACGATTTATAAGAATGTCTCCCTCCAAACCGATAATCGTGGCTCAGACAGGAACAAGCGCGTATTCTGCGAAAGGTTATGATATCTCTGCAAAGGACAAATGGCTTCAGGAAACTTATTCTTACTTGGCGAATCAAACTAATCTAGTTGGTATTATATACTTTAACAAAGGATTGAATCAGAGTTGCGATTGGCCGTTCTTCAGTGGGTCGACGAGATTTGAGGGTTACAAGCAAGGAGTAACACGGGAAGAATATGTCTATATATCACCGACTCAACTCATGGACTTAGGAATTTCACCCTAATCCTCACTCAATTGCGTTAATCACATCTATGAGTTGTTTCACCCGTCTCGTCCAATTGTTTTGGGCGATGAAGTTGTTTATCTGATCGGTCGGCAAAGGAAAGTTCAAGACATCCCTAACCAATCGAACAAATTCATCTTCATCATTGGCGAGCCATACCCCTGGAATGTTACGAAGAGGTTCGAGTAAGGGAGCAACAACCGGCTTGTGCATTGCTAAATATTCATAGACCTTTAGGGGGTCTGTAGCCTGAGTTATTGAGGTTATTTTCCATGGAATTAGACACACATCGGCTGATTTTAGATAAGATGGCAGAACATATTGGGGTTTTAATCCCAAGAAATGAATATTAGGTGGATAGCTCTTCCCCTGTCCACGGTAGTCTCCAATAACTATCAATGCCATATCCGGATATGCCTCAGCCGTCTTTCTTAATAGATCCCAATCAAACCAATCCCCCCATAAAGCACCAATATAAATTGACTTCCATAAACTATCTGGAAGATCATCGGGAGTGGGATAATTTATTGAATGATCGAATATTCGTAAATTTACAGCGTTAGGTAGTAATGTAACCTTTTTCTGATATCTTTCAGTCAAAGAATGAAATAAAGATTTTTCGGTGGCGATTAAGACATCACTGATTTCTACAATTTGCTTTTCGACTTGTCTTGAATACCATTGCGCGCCGAGGGAAGTTTCCCAGTTATCAATGCAATCGTAGACAATTTTTACTCCCCTATCCTTGAGCCATTCTATATGAGAAAGAAACTGTGGAAGAGGAAACTCAACGAGAGCTCTGAATGGTTTTTCAGAAATCAAGGGTTCGTATAGACGATAATGATGGGTTATAAAATAGTCTTCAAATGACATATTTACCAGATTCGGATGGTACTTATTAATAGGTAAATCAACACTCTCGTACTTGGGAAATGCGTTTAAGTACAGAACAGCATGACCCTGATGAAGTAGTTCCCATGCTAACTGTGCCCCACGAGAACCACCTCCTGTGTCATCAATAGGTACTCCTGCTAAAATGATAAAAAAACCTTGAACTTTTTGGAAACGATGCTTAATAGCTGCTGGTCTATTCCTAGCTCCAAGCAAGTATCCATGGACTCTCATCAATTCAGCGCCAATTTCACTAATTAACTCATCAATGCGGAGAATTTTCTCGCCGAATAATAATCTAGATGAAATGAGATAAAGGGTGATTAAAGAAAGAATTGAGATAAAAACAATAGACCAAAAACTTAGGGTAATGCAAAAAAGGAAAACATTTATGAGTATCAAAAATAAACCGACTGAGAATAAAGCAAGAATTCTCAAGAGACTTAAGTAATACAAGCTGCTACCGAAACTCGATTCTCCATCCCCTTTTGACCATTCAAATATTTTACGCCAATATCCTGACATGGTAGATGGTGCTTTCCACTCAACTATTGCGCTAGACACAAAAGCCCATTTGGGGCAGGCTATTCTGAGATTAACCGCAAAAATGGTATCTTCACCTGTCAATGAAAGCCATTCAGGATACCCTCCTGCTTTTTTCCAGGATGTTTTTCGGAACGCAAGCGATCGTGAAGAAGGGAGAAAGGTGTCTGGGACAACCGATGCACTAGAAGGACCTAATAAGCGCATCCTTAACCTGCTATCTTTTGCAATGGTGTAAAAACCCGCAACAACCTCAATTTCCTTGTTATCGTAAAATGGATACGTGATGTTTTGCAGCCATTTCTTGTCAAGAACACATCCGAAGTCCGTACAAGCAATAATTTCGTTAGAAGCATTCTCGATTGCGATGTTGCGACCTCTTGCAATATTTACATTCTGTTCGACTACGATTTTACAGGGGAATGGTAATCGGCTTGCTTGTTCTTTCAGATACTCAACCGTTCCGTCGTTAGAACCTCCATCGACAACAACCAACTCATCGGGCAAGAAAGTCTGAGATCGCACACTCGCGAACCAATCCTGCACGTTACTCCGTTCATTAAAGCAGGTTGCAATCAGGGTTATTTTCTGATCACGAGATCTTTCTTGTGACAATGCACTGGCGGGAATCTCAGTATAAACTTTTGTAACACTAGAGGGGAGAGAATAACAAGAACTGAATACCCCTTGTGTATCGAACTTGTGTAGCACCTTGACAGCTAATTTCTTGGTGAAGGCTGTTATCTTGTCCAGGGCAAATTGAAAGGCGACCTTTGGATTTCTTAAGACTTTAGTGATCCGTCTAACAATTTTATCCATCATTATAAAGCGATTTTTGGTTTTATTTTCTCTTTAATTGATAATAAGAAAGAAAATATTCTTTTCTCTTTCCGTGTTATGAAGATAGGCAAAACCAATTGCCTTACCCAAAGATAAAACCAGTGTCTTGCTGGTTTTGGTTGAAGCAATTCGAAATATTTCTTGGAAAGTTCTTGATGATTATTCATTATTTCCATGTATTGAGTGTATAAATCCTTATACATTTTATCCAAGTGCTGCAGCTCCGCTAGCGCAAAAAACAATTCAACTGCATAGCGGGCTTCACGAACTGCCAATTCATTTCGTGAAAGAGATACTTTAGGAGTTTCTCCCTTAGATTTGAGCTGTATGGCTCCTTGAATGGCTTCACTCAGACAGTGTTTCATGCCATCAATTGAGAAGTGGTTTACAATCCGTTGTCTACCAGCTTTTCCCATCTGTTCTCGAAGGAAGGGGTTTTGGATCAGCTTTGACAAAACTTCTGCATAAGAGTTGATCAATTCATTATTGGATTGAGGCATGAGCAAGATTCCACATTCAGGCGTCACCAATTCTGCTTGTCCACCAACATTTGCACCTACAACCGGTAAACCACATGCCATTGCTTCATAAATCGTAAGGGCAATGCCCTCGTTCTGCGAGGGTAAGAAGAAAACATCGCTGGCCAGATATAGATCTCGCATCTTATCGGGATCAACTGATCCAAATAAAAATATTTTCTGCTCCAAATTTCCTGCTTTGATCAGAGACTTTAATGAAGAGAATAGGGAGCCATCACCAGCGATAAATGCGTAAAAATCAAGCCCCTTATCTGACAATATTTTTAGTGTTTCTATCATAACGTCCGGCCGCTTCTGATGTTCGAGCCGGGCTGCATAAAGGATGACGGTTTTATCTTTATCTATTTTAAAAAGTTCTCGGATTTGTCTTCGACGATCTTCGTCAGGTAACCAATAATTGTGATCGGGGTTGATGGTGCAAACTTTGATTCTTCGTTTATCATCACCTTGATCAATCATCCAGTTTCGGACTTGCTCGCAAGAAGTTATTGTCAACTCCAGGCAATCTCGATATGTAAGAGATAACCGTGCATAACCACCGTCCATCCATTCAGGAATTATAAAGTGCAAATAGTCCACAATCGGAATATCTGGAAATAAGGTATGCAAATAGGGAAGCAACCGGTAACCTTCCAGAGAGCCCTGAAGGAATATCAAGTCGATTTGTCTTAATTCAATCAAAAACTTAAGGAATCTCGGATACTCATTGATCGGCAAGAAATCAGGTAATTCATATATATCTGAGGTTCTGCTTAGAAACCTGCTCTTCCATACATTCTCAGCTTGAGAGGTTGTGACGATCGTAAAAGACCAACCCGTCTGGCTTAGTTGATCCATCATATTTAAGATAAATCTCTCGGCTCCTCCCATAACCATCCAGGGCAGAATAATGAGCATTCTAAATTGTCCTTCGGGTTGGGTGGGATTTACTTTGGGCGTCTCTAGAGACACATGAACGAGATTGAGGTCAATTGGCTTTGGACTTCCAACATAATCGAGAAATTCTTGTTTTATCCTTTTTGTTTCTTCGGTCTCATTAAAGCTCTGCGATTCTTTTTCAAGTAATTTTATTTTCTCATCGACTAGAGGAGATTTGCGTATGCGATCCAAGAAGTTCGTTGAAAAATAATTCCAATAAATCCCCCACTGTTTTGGTCCCGGAGCCTGAATGTTTCTTGCCTCTGGTAAATGGTCAAAGTAGGTGAGCATAATCTGCTCAACCTCTTCATCGACCTTATCTAAATTCTTTTGTAATGTACCTTCGGAATGAATGCGATAATCCAGAAGTACTTCGTCTACAAATAACGGTTCTTCGAGAACAAGTACTCGTAGGACGTAATCCCAATCATGACAAGTCACAAAATCTCGAAAAGGGCCAATCTCCTTATATAAGCTGCGATGAAAAAGAAAATTACCTGTACTGACTGCGATATTTGTGCGTAAAAATTCAAAATTAATCGTGGGAAATTGAGAAGCGTATTCTAAAGTTTTCAGGTATTTGTCTTGAAATTGATGAGTGTTGCCACCCTCATCTATATGCCTGACTTTTGAAAAAGCAAATCGCCGCTTATTATTTACAAGCGCATTGTACATTACGCTCAGTCGAGTTGGATAATAGAGATCGTCTGAATTTAAGATGGCGATATATTCTCCACTAGAAAGGTGAATACCTCGGTTAATGGCTGCATGAGCACCTTGGTTGGTTTGTTTGAATAAATTTGCCTGCACTTTGAAAGAAGAGAGCATTTTTTCCACCGTTAAGGATGTACGGTCGGTAGAACCATCATCTACAACAATGATTTCAAAATTGGGATAATCCTGATGGACAATCGATTCTAAGCACGCACGAATGTATTTTTCCTGATTGTAGGTTGGCACAATAACCGAAACCAAAGGGAAATCAATCATATTCTGGACCTCACTTATTTAACAATGATGCGTTTAATTAGTCTATAGAATTGCTCTATCTTGCTGTCGTTGGGTATTAGTAATGATCGAATTTTCCAAAATTTTCTCAACAGTTTCCATAGAGCACTGCTCTGGATTTCATTTAACTGGAAGTCTAGCTGTCGTATTTGTTCTTCCGCTTGCTTTAGCGACCAACGAAGGTCATTCTGATACTCGAACATTTGCTCATCAATCGTCCTAATCAAGTTGTAGAGAAAAATCCTTTTAGGATTAGATTGGGTCTCAAATGCCTGGCTATATGTTTCTAACCATAAATCAGCGTTGTTTGAAAGCAACCATTTTTCTTTGATCGTACTTTGAGCATTCCTCCCCATGGTTTCTCTCAATGATGGGTTTTCGATCAGTTGAACAAGATATTTTATCCATTCTTCTGTAGTGGTTGCCAGAAAACCATCATAACCTTGAGTCACAACAAATGCATAGGGGTCAAGGTTGCTATAGACACCTGGAACACCAAGCGCACTATATTCCAAGAATTTTATTCCGCTTTTGCATCGATTAAAAAGCGAATCTCTGAGTGGCGCGATAAAAATATCCACTGAAACGGTTTGAAAAAATTGGACAAACTCGGGGTAAGATGGCATGTCAATTGGAATGTGGGTAATCGCATCATTGCACTCTAACGAATTGAGTAGCTTTTTTCCCCAGAAAACGAAACGCAAACGATTGGGATATCTAGCTAATAGTTCGTTGATCACAGGCAAGATTATCTCGATATCGGGTTTATGTGAATGTCCTCCCATGTATCCAATGGTGAGAGGCGGATTTGTCGATATGGATGGACTCCTGAGAGTCCAAATTTGATCATCGAGAAAATTCGGCAAGATTACCACATTCTCTCGGATCTGCATAAAATACTCCCTTAATCCTGGAGAGGACACGGTGACCAGGTCAGCTTCAAGTAAGACTTCAAGCATGGGTAAAAGGGCTTCGATAAAAAATCGGTTTTGTCGATCCGGGTGCTCGGGAGGAAGGTCAAATAAAAGATCATCGATTTCCCAAATGATAGGTTTCCTGAACTGACGGGCTATCTGCACAATTTTTCTATATTGAGGTAAATCTCGTGGCACATCCCTTTGGACAACAATGAGGTCTCCCTCTTCAATAGCTTGAAAATTTATTGAGCCATCCTTTTCGATGCCACGCAAAACGGGGATACCTGCCACTCGAGCAGGGGCTAATATCCGATGGTAAGCAATCGTTGCGTTATCTGGCCCATAATATAAGCAAGTGATCTTTTTAATTTTTGAGCGACTATCCCTGGGGAGAGCATCATCGTTCATCGCTTATCTACTCTCTAGAATGGACTGATAGAGCATAATTGTCTTGTAGTCTATGACTTCTTTAGAAAATTTCTCAATAGCTATTTTCCGTCCCGCTTTCCCCATGCGGATTCTGAGGTCACGATCGCTTAAAAGAAGGGCCAGCGCATCTCTTAGGGTTTTGGAATCTCGAGCGGGAATTAAGAGACCGTTTACACCAGGGGTAACCACCTCTCGGCATCCTGGTACATTAGTGGTGATTACCGGCTTTTGAGCCGCAAGCGCTTCAATTAATGTTGTGGGGATTCCTTCCCTATACGAGGGAAGCACTACGATATGGCATTTCTTGTATATATCTGCCATATTATCTTGCCATCCCCACCATTCTGCAATGCCTTCTTGAACCCATTCCTTTAATACTTTCATCGAAATAGAGCCGGGATTCCCGATATCTGGGTTGCCTACCAAAACTAATCTAAAATCAAATTGTTCTCGCAGTAGGCGAGCAGCCTCAATCAACTCTCCTAGACCTTTTTCCCAAAGAAAACGACCTGCGTAGAGAATAATTGGTGTCCCTTCGGGTTCAGCACAAGGAGTAAATTGATGAATATCCACTCCCACCCCTTCGATGATAAAAGTGTTATCTGAGTTTGCTAAATTTTGTTCTATAAAGAAGGAGCGATCATCCTGATTTTCAAAGATTACGAACACGTTTGGTTTTCGAAATACGAAACTGTAACTCCTAAGAATAAGATATCTAATGAGCTTTATCCAAGCAGCATCTCCCAAGAAGAAATACCCCAAACCTGTTATGGAACTAAAATTATACCTGATCCCAATTAAATTGCTTATAAAAGTGCCGTACAATACCGGTTTTACCGTAAAATGGTGAACAATATCTGGTTTTATCCGACGATAAAGGTTGTGCAGATTTACAATGGAATAAATTTCCCAGATTGGGAAAACGGAACGGCGGTTTAGTTTCCACTCTATCCATTGGAAGCCTTGTTCTTGCAAAGTTTTTGAATAAGCCCCTTTTGGAGAGATTAGGTAGACTTGGCTTCCGATTTCACGGAGAAGATTGGCAAGAGATAATCTGTAATTCGATAAATACCAGTCTGTATTTGCTACAAAAGCTATTCTCTTTCCCTTGAGTAGGCTACGATTTATGTCCATAACAGTCGATAAACTTCTAAATGCTTGAATAAAGATGCAGTAGTCTTGCGCTCATCTCGCTCCATGAATATTGTGTTTCATAAGCGCGACGGCCATTATTTCCCATTAGCTCTCGTAAGGTTTTATTATTTGCCAACGTAAACAATACACCTTCAAGTTGATTCAGGTCGCCATATGAAATAACAGTTCCACAATGAAATTTTTTTACGATGGTGTCAATATTTGTGTTCTCTGCAACAATTATAGGTTTTCTAAGCATCATCGCCTCGAATAGCTTATTCGGACTTGCGAAGCGGTGATTGGGAATTTGGGGGTCATACAGAGCAATCACCACGTCGCATTGAGCGGTAAGGGCAATTGCATCTTCATACCGAATCCGCCCAAACCAATGCACATTCTTTAAGTTCTCTGCTTTTTGAAGTATCTCCCGTTGATCTCCACCAAATCCAGCGAGGAATAGATGCCAATCTTGATGGTTTTCTAGGACAGCCAACAGGTCAAGCAGCCCTCTTTCAATCTGAAGTAACCCAACGTAAGCGATCTTCAAGCTATAATTATCTGTTTTTTCCTCAGGGAACAAGGTGTTTACATCCTCTGGGGTATTGTAGATAATCACTGTTTTTTGGGGGTTTGCCCCTTCAATCTGGTTTTGACGATTGTCATCGGCTAGAATAACCGCGTCAGCGATATGAATAGCCCATTTATCGACAGCCCTAATAATTGACTTAAGCCAATTTGGCGTCCTTCGTAAATGGTCAGCATAGAAATCAAAGATATCGTAGACAACTTTTTTCCTAAAAAACCACTTCATAATTAATGAAGGGAGTATAGTATCAAAATCGCAAGCATGGATGACCTGGTATTCATTATAGTGAGAAAAGAGTTTCCCAAGCAATGAGATTTGCCATAGGAGTAGCATCGGTAAGTTAGCCAGCCCAGCAGCATACGAAGCTTTGAACCTCACTCGAACAATTATTGCAAACTCTTTTATTTCGAAAACGGGAAGCTCACCAGTTCGATCCCAACCAACAATTGTCACTTTCCAACCGCCTTTGGCAAGCGCGCGTGCTGTCTTCTCTACACGTGGATCAGGAGCAATTGGGTTTGATCGACAAATGATAACACTCTCAGGGGCTGATTTTTGAGCATCCATCGAGAGGATTATAACATCGGACTTCATGTCATTATCATGTTTGTCTTTTGCTTCTAGTCGTTCAGGGGCGTTAATGGAGCTTTAGGAATTCTCTTTTCCCCCTAAATACAAGGTACCTAGTAGTCCGTCAAACCTGATACTTAGGATAAAGACTTTTTAGCCTGATGCGTGCATCGGCAGTTGTGAACTGCCAATGAACCTGAACAACTTCCGAGTTCCGTTGCTTCTCCCAGGCTTTCACTTCGCGTATCAAAGTTTGATTGTCAGGAATACGGCGATTCAGGCACTGGCGAGTCAAAGCGGAAAGCTCAATCTCAGCCATATTGAGCCAGCTTCCATGCTTCGGCGGATAGTGAAATTCAAATCGCTCCACTAATCGTCTGGCTTCTTCGGGCTCAAAAGCCAGATAAAAGGCGGCGGGAACATGGGTATTGAGATTATCGAGTACCATGACCATTTTCTCGGCTTCTGGGTAGAGTTCATCGGAGACCA
>DAOTZA010000084.1:0-73553 GCA_034434515.1 Anaerolineales bacterium
GCCCCACCAGCGGTTAACAGCCATACTTCGTTGGCATCCCAGTGTGGGCCAATCGTATTAATCATCGTACGGCGCAAGCGATCTTGTTTTTCTGGGTCGGAATGCTTGGAGAGAAAGGGCAATAACATCCCTACCCCAAAATCAAATCCTTCCAGGACAAAAAAACCAATGTAGAGAACAGCAATCAAGATAAACCAAAGGGTATTGAGATCCATTTCAGCCTCCTGTGAATTAATCCTGAGCAGGTTGAGCAGCCGGCATGAGGTCAAAAGCGGGTGCAGGTCCTTCCGGTTCTGTCAGGGTTGGCCCGGCGATGGCATACTTACGAAGCAAGTAGATGGTTGCCACCATCAAAGAGGCGTAGATTAGAGTAAACGCTATCAGGGTGAAGAGAACCATTCCACCACTAACCGTTGGTGAAATGGCATCTTCTATTTTCATCACCCCATAAACCACCCAGGGCACGCGCCCTAACTCAGTCATCAGCCAACCGCTTGTATTGGCGATATACGGCAAAGCGATGGTATAGGGAAAAATCCGCCAGGCAAAGCGGCGGTTATCGAAAAGTTCAGCCATAACGATGAAGACTGCATACAATCCAAACCAGCCCAAGAGAATCCCCGAGCCAACCATGATGCGGAAAGTCCAGTAGGTGACCGCAACTGGAGGGATATAATTTCCTTCTCCATATTGTTGAACATACTCGGCCTGCAAGTCGTGAATGCCCTTAACTTCTCCGGTGAGCTGGTTATAAGCTAGCAAACTTAATAGACGCGGCACACGAATAGCAAAGACATCCCGCCGTTGGGCTAAATCTCCGATAGTGAGAATCGAAAACGAAGCAGGATCTTCAGAGTACCACAAAGCTTCAGCAGCAGCCATTTTCATCGGTTGGGAGCGCACCATCTCTTGGGCTTGTGAGTGGCCGCTTAGGCCTACCATGATAATTGCAAAAGCTCCGATAACGGCTGCGACCTGAAACGAGCGGCGGAAAAATTCAACCTTTTGTTTGCGCAGCAAATGATAGGCACTGATCCCCATGACAAAGAAGGCTGCGGTTGTAAACCCAGCCAATACCGTATGGGGGAATTGCACCTGAACATTGGGATTCAGGAGCAAGGCAAAGAAATCTGTCATCTCAGCCCGACCATTGCGGATGGTGTAACCGACCGGCTCTTGCATAAACGAGTTGGCAATCAATATCCATAGAGCAGAGACATTGCTGCCAATCGCAACCATCCACATTGTCAGGGCATGAACGCCCTTGGAAAGTTTATCCCAACCAAAAATCCAAATCCCCAGAAAGGTAGATTCGAGGAAAAATGCCAGGAGAGCCTCAATGGCTAATGGCGCTCCAAAGATATCGCCCACAAAACGGGAATACTCTGACCAGTTCATGCCAAATTGAAATTCCTGCACAATGCCGGTCACAACACCCATGGCAAAGTTAATGATGAATAACTTTCCCCAGAACTTTGCCATATCCTTGTAAATTGTCCGTCCAGTACGTACATAGATGGTTTCCATCAGGGCGACAAGCACTGACAACCCCAAAGTCAGGGGAACAAAGAAAAAATGATAGACAGTGGTTATGGCAAATTGCGCCCGAGCAAAAAGCAAAGAATCCATACAAACCTCCTTAAGAAAATAATTGTGTTAGTATCCAAAAGCCATCAATGCAAGGGAATAAACCGATAAATCGTCAAACCAGCACCCACTCTACCTTTTCTAAATCACGCGCTTCACGGGCGAGTTCCGCGATTGTGGCTGCCTCCATTTCTCTCAACACCAGAGCTTGAATCCGTCCCCAGCGAGCATTCACCGGACAACCTTTGTTCAAAGGACACTCTTCTGGATTTTCCAAACAATCTGAGATGATCAGAGGTTTTTCCATCACTTCCCAGATGAGACGAATGTTGATTTCGATTGGATCGCGAAGCAGTTGCACTCCCCCATTCGGGCCGGGAAAGGTGTGGATAATTTTTGCCTTAGAAAGTTCAGCGATAATCCGCAACAAAAACGCCCGTGGAATCCACATTGTCTGTTGAATCGTTCGGGTAGGCAGACGCGTCCCTGGAGGTTGTTTGGCGAGGGCAATCAGAACGCGGATAGCATAATCGACCCGGCGGTTAATGCGCATCACGGTAAGAAAACCTTTACCTTTCCTGTCAATATTTACTGGTATTGTATAGGTTTTCCTAACAATGGTTCAATATGCGATTGTCACGATTTCAAGATGACAGATATCACTCTCTCAAGAGCGCCAAAAACCCCGTCGCAATGGGCGCACGTCTTCAGCAGTAATGAAGGCTTCTCCGTCAATCGAACGGATCAACTCCTGGATTTTCCCCGCATTTTTGCGCAATACGCTAATTGCCAGCAAGGATACCGTCCCATCTTTTCCTCGCGCAGGAATTTCGGTCACAGCGTATCCTTCAGCGCGGAGCGCTTCTGCGATAGCCGCCCCACGCCGGGAACTGATGATTCTAAGATGCAAATGCCCGATAGCCAGGCGCTCTTCAATCCACATCCCAACCACATTTCCAGTTGCAAAGCCAGCGGCATAACCGACCATGTTCAGAGGATTATCCAGATTGCTCAACACAGTGCTAATTGCCAGGACAAAAATTGAGGATTGAAAAAACCCCAACATCCAGGCAATGCCTTTTTTGCCGCGCATGACCACCAGAACTCGCAACGTATCCAGGGTCATGTCCGATACGCGCATCAAAAAGATCAAGCCGGCTGCCAGCCAGGCATTGACGTTAAATAAAATCTCCATTCTCTTTTCCTTTATGCTTCAGCTACAGGTGTTTTTGGAGACAGAATTGGTTTATACATTCTCTCCAGATATTCTTTGACCACCCGACGCATCACAAATTGCGGCACAATCGTGCGCAGAGCATCTTTGACCATGAACAGCCAATCGCCCGGCAATTCATCCGATGAGCGGCGGCGATAATACAGGGGAACAATTTCTTGTTCCAGCAGGTCATATAAGCTGTGAGCATCAGCCTCATCTTGCTTTTGAGGATCATCGTAATCGATGTCCTGTCCAATTGCCCAACCGTTTTGACCGTTATAACCTTCCCGCCACCACCCATCGTATACCGAACAATTTAACACGCCATTCAGAGCTGCTTTCATCCCCGATGTTCCCGAAGCCTCATTCGGTCGCCGGGGTGTATTTAACCAAACATCCACGCCCTGCACCAGATAACGGGCAAGATTCATATCATAGTCCTCTAAAAAGACCATTCGGCCCGCTACCTCTGCGCGTTTGATATATCGATAAATCTCCTGGATCAACAGCTTGCCGCCCTCATGATCGGGATGAGATTTACCGGCGAAGATGATTTGCACTGGCATATCCGCCCTGGCTACAATTCGCAACAGCCGGTCTGGATCATGGAGCAACAAATTGGCCCGTTTATAGGGGGCAAAACGCCGTGCGAAGCCAATCGTAAGCGCATAAGGGTCTAATAAAACCCCTGAAGCAACCACCTGGACGGGATGTACATTTCCCTGTGCCCACATCCAACGCGCCCGCTCACGGATGTAGTAGGCTAGCTTTCGTTTTAAGTGACGATGCACTTCCCATAGTTGTTCATCGGGGATTTCCATCACCCCTTCCCACAATTCGAAGTCATCATGTCTTTCAATCCAATCTTCCCCAAGATACTGATCAAAAAGATAGCGCATCCTGCGTGCCAGCCAGGTGCTGAGGTGAACCCCATTCGTGATATGGGTAATCGGCACCTGATCGACTTCTCGATCACGCCAGAGAAAATGCCACATTTTCCGCGTCACCTGGCCATGCAATTCTGAAACTGCATTGCGCCCTTCGGAGAGCTTCAAACCCAGCACCGGCATACTAAACATATCCCCCCAGGCGCTGGTATTGCGCCCCAAGTCAATAAACTGCTCCCGACTCATCCCTAAATTGGTCCAAATGGGAGATAGATATTTATCCACCAGCCACAAGGGGAATTCATCATTGCCAGCCGGTACAGGCGTGTGCGTGGTAAACACATTGGCAGCTCTCACTTTCTCTTCGGCTTCTTCAATGGTCTTCCCAGCTTCGATGTATTCACGCATCCGTTCCAGGATCAAAAACGCCGAGTGTCCCTCGTTCATGTGCCAGACAGCCGGGTTATAACCCAAAACCCTCAAGGCTCGCACACCCCCGATGCCAAGGATTAATTCCTGAGCAATGCGCATCTCCAGATCACCGCTATATAATCGCGCCGTTAGGGTGCGGTCGGTGACAGAATTCTCTTCCACATTAGCATCCAGCAGGTACAAGGGCACTCTACCCACATGGATTTCCCACAGTCGAGCCTGCACTTCACGACCAGGCAATTCAACGGAGACGGTCAAAGGTTTGCCATCTCGATCTAAGACCGGCAAAACCGGCAAGTCATCAAAAATCTGATGCGTATATTTTGCTTCTTGCCAACCATCCTCCGTGATTCGTTGGGTAAAATATCCCTCCGTGTAAAAGAAACCGACCGCTACCATCGGCAAACCCAAATCGCTGGCTTCCTTCAAATGATCCCCAGATAGGACTCCTAAACCTCCAGCATAAATTGGCAATGTCTCGTGGAGTCCAAATTCCATCGAAAAATAGGCAATCGGGCGATGAATCCATTGAGGATAGGTTTGCGCAAACCATGTATCTTTGCGCGTCATATAAGTGTCAAATTCATTGATGACGCGATCATAGTCCTCTAAATAATAGCGGTTCAAGGTTGCAGCATTGATTTTTGCTCGCTCAACCTGACGTAAGAACTTGATCGGGTTGTGGTAGGTTTTCTCCCATAAAAGAGGGTCTATTCGCAGATATAACCGCACCGCTTCCGGGTGCCAGGTCCACCACAGATTATAGGCCAGCTCACCCAAACGTTGGATTCTACGCGGAAGTGGAAATCGGTTTGGATAATGGGCTACAAATACATCACTCATAGTTCGCCTCAATCTTGTTTTGAGCTTTTAATCTTACCACCAGATGGGTCACTGGGCAGGGCAAAATTTCCAAAAAAGCCAGGCAAGATTGTTACGAAACTAACAAAGAGAGATTTTAACCGAAAAAGCGATTTCATTCAGTGAGATTTCTTGGTGAATTGTATGATATTTGTCAATTGACACTCCATAAGGAGTGTATTACGCTTGAGTAAATCTTGGTAAGGAGAATCTCATTAACAAAAAGGAGTAACAAGCCATGGTGATGAAAATTACCGAAGACTGCATTGCGTGCGGTGCGTGTTTGCCGGAGTGCCCCACCGAGTCGATCTCGGAAGGCGATACGATTTACGTCATCAATCCTGACACCTGCGTTGAGTGCGTCGGGCATTACGACTCTCCCCAATGCGTTGCCGTTTGCCCGGTGGATTGCATCGTTAAGGCATAATCTCTAACCGCGCGATAATGATGTAGCTCAAAAAATAGGCCGACGTGTTTCGGCCTATTTTTTATCAACGGATACCAACTTACCGCTCAAAAATCTGCGGAGAGGTCACTCGAACAATCAGCCCAATGGCGCTCAAACGTTCTCTGAGAGCGCTGACAACGGCCAGTTGGGCAAAACGTCCATTTCCAACGCATCCCTCTGTCCCTTGAGAAAGCGATGAAAACCAACCACAGCAATCATGGCAGCGTTATCGGTACAGAGATGAGCCGGAGGGATAAACACCGGCATCCTTGATTGCCTCAGGAACGTCTCCCGCAACGCAAGATTTGCCGAAACTCCCCCAACAACCAGGATGCTTTGAGCATGATACGTCTCGGCTGCTAGGAGGGTTTTCCCAACTAAAACATCCACAACTGCCTGCTGAAAACTAGCCGCTAAATCCTCAACCGGAATTCCCGTTCCAAACCGCTCCAGGCGCTTCACTTCCCGCAGAACAGCGGTTTTGAGACCACTAAAAGAGAAATTCCAATTGCCTTCTAACCAGGCCCGCGGAAATGCAAAGGCTTGAGGATTGCCGTTTTTTGCAGCCGTCTGAATAGCAGGACCTCCGGGATAAGGCAGATTTAGCAGGCGAGCTACCTTATCAAAGGCTTCTCCGGCTGCGTCATCGAGGGTAAAGCCCAGGGATTTATAGAAGAGTGGTCTTTCAATCAAAACCAACTCCGTATGACCACCGGAAACAATCAATCCTACCGCCGGATAATCGATTTGATGCCTTTCTTCAACTAACTCAATCGAAAGAAGATGAGCTTCTAAATGATGGACACCAATTAATGGTTTCCCACTTACCATCGCTAAACCCTTAGCAATATTTATCCCAACGACCAGAGATCCTGGCAAGCCTGGTCCACGGGTAACTGCTATGGCATCAATATCCGCCAGGTCTAAATGAGCGTCTTTTAGAGCCTGCTCTATCACCGGCGGAAATGTCAAGAGGTGTTGCCGTGAAGCTACCTCAGGAAATACACCTCCGTACTTAGCGTGGATAGAAGCTTGTGAGGCTACCACATTTGAAAGGATGGATACCCCATTCTCAACCACTGCCGCAGCGGTCTCATCGCAAGAAGATTCCACTCCCAAAATTCGATAGTTTGGTTCTGACATCACACGGTGATGGTTCTGAGGCATCCAATTATCATCCTATACCTTCTAGCTCATCTTGATTGGGAGAACCAGATCCAAGGGGAAATGGGCCAAAGGCTCAATCTTTCCATCCTTATTGACAACATAGGTATCTTCTAAACGAACGCCCATGCCCCGATTGGGGTAATATAAACCAGGTTCAATGGTAAACACACTTCCCACAGATAGGATATCCATTTCGGTAGCATTCGTCCCAAACCAGGGTCTTTCATGAATCTGCAATCCCACTCCATGTCCAAGACTATGGACATACCCTTCTTCGGTGGTCGGATTCGATTTCACGGTCGGATGGCCGCGCCCTTCAAATAAATCGCACACCAGCTTTTGATAATCCGCGCACTGTCCTTCCAACCTTAAAGCTTCGACTGCCGCCTGATAGACAGCTTTGACATCCTCATAAATCGCCTGAACATCGTCTGGCGCGTAACCCAGGCACCAGGTTCGGGTAAAGTCGTAGTAATACCCGCCTTGCTCCTGGCAAGGAAAGATGTCAAACACGATAGTTTTTCCCACTTCCAACACCATCTGGTCATCCCCGGCGCTATGAGGAATTGCAGCATCCCTCCCGATGGCAAAGACAGTCCCGTGCGGATTCTCAGCGCCGCGCTCCGCCAGCCAAAGATTGATCTGGCGCTTTATCTCTCCAATTCGAAGCGGTTCACCATTGCTTTTTGTTAAAACGCCATTGACAACTTTCTGACCGCTAAGAAAATCAGCGGTCAGTTTGACCACCTCGATGGTAATTTCGCCCATGTGTCGTATTTGCTGGATTTCTTGTTCGTCTTTTGAGCTCCGAGCCAGACCTAATAAGGTGTGGTCCGATTCTGAAACAATTTCAATCTCGGGCATGAGATCACATAGCTTGGTGAAAACCGAGTAAGCCAGCCCGACTTCACTCATTCCATAGAGTGCTATTCGCCCTTTATGAACGCCCAAATCTTCAAGCATCCGTTGATAGCGCATTGCTCGCGCCAGAATTGCATCTCCTTGGGCTTCTTCTAACAAGCGCTTAGGGTGGTACACTTCAATGGATTGGGTTGCCAATCCGGTTTTAGCAGCTTCTTCCCGTTCCATCGCTGAAGCAAAATACAGCAGGGGTTCCTTTCCGACCACCTTGATCAGCTCCGCCTGCGAGACATGAACTCGTCCGGTGAAGTAAACCATAGCCGGATTGTGTTGCGCTGCGCCAACCACAAAAACCACATCAATCTGATTCTCTTGCATCAAACGGTCAAGGTCGTTTTTCATGGCAGCATCCCTTTCAACGCTTCGATTGCGTTGAGCAAAAGGTCATCTTGCTCGATAAACACTGTCCGAGGATCAAAAACCACTCTATCCTGCTCGATACGGGCAATAATTGGCGGGGTATTGTGGCGTAATTCTTTTAGATACTTCTCCGCCTGCCGCGCTTTCACCGCTAACAAAGCAGTAGGTAAACTTTCACCGGGTAGACTTCCTCCTCCTACCGTACTCATCCCTTCAATGACCTCACTCTGGATGCCCCGCTGCGCCAACCTGTCTTTCCATTGAATTGCACGCTGGGTTAACGCCTCTTTTGAGCAAGCAATCATTTGCCAGATTGGCACCTTTTGAAGGGCCTCGTCTTTTAAGTAATGCAGCAAGGTGGCCGTAAGAGCAGCTAAAGCGATTTTATCCGCTCTCACTGCCCGCGCAAGCGGATGATGCCGTAGCTTTTCTACCAAAGATTTTTTACCGAGAATAATTCCGGCCTGCGGACCACCTAGCAGTTTATCCCCAGAAAAACACACCAGATCTGCGCCAGCTCTTACAGCTTCTTGTACCATCGGCTCGTGGGCTAAGCCATATTGTGCGGTATCCAATAGCGCCCCAGAGCCAAGATCAACCAGCAGAGGAATGTTAGCCTCATGAGCAAGTTGGGCGATTTCGTTTAAGGTCGGCTCAGCGGTGAAGCCAATGATTTTGAAATTCGAGCGATGGGCAACCAGGAACATGGCCGGTTTACGCTCCAATGCTGTTCGATAGTCCTCCAGATTCACTCGATTGGTCGTGCCAATCTCGATCAATTTTGCTCCCGATTGACGCATCACATCGGGGATACGAAAACCCCCACCGATTTCAACCAGTTGTGAGCGAGCAATGACTACCGCTCGGCGGCTCGCCAGACCTGCCAGTGCTAAAAGGACAGCCGCAGCGTTGTTATTCACCACCAGAGCTGCTTCAGCCTCCGTCAATTGACAAAGAGCTTTTTCTGCGTGAAATAAGCGACTACCTCGCTTGCCTTTCTCCAAATCGTATTCAAGATTGGAATAGCTACAAGCCACTTGATAAGCCGCCTGCATCGCATCCCGACTCAGGGGGGCGCGCCCTAAATTCGTATGGATGATAACCCCGCTAGCATTGATAGTGGGAATCAGGGAGGGAGAGGTCATCGCAATCAGGTAGTCTTCGATGGAGCGGATAAGCGTGTCTTCGGTAAAAAACTTCTGCGTCTGCAAAAGTTGTTGCCGCGCCTCTTCCAATACCGTTCGCGTTGCCACCAGCGTTAACTGGCGTCCATAGACCTCTGACAAACTTTTCATCTCCTCTCGTTGAAGGACTTTTTCAACCGAGGGAAGAGAGCGTCGCGCATCAGTCAGGTGATTCATTTTCCCTATGTGGGGCTGTCCACAAACTGCGCTCGCGCAAGGTCAAGGCGACTTCAATCACCAAAAAACACAAGGCGATAAATACTGCCAGTCCGGCGGTTAAAACTCGCGCAACCTGCAACCAGGCTAAAGTAGGGAAATAAATTCCAGCCCACAATGCCTGACGCACCACACTGCTAACGGGGGTAGGTTTTTTACCCGGAAAGCGGATATGTAGGAAGACAATTATAGGAAGGGCAGTGCCGGTAAAAGCTAAAACCGCTAGAAAGTAAAATAACCAGCGCATCCCTAAGGTGGGCAAGGTAAAGAAAATCAAATACGCTAATCCCCCCCAACCAATCGCCATGAGGCTGAACGAGAGCGGCAGATAATCTCCCAGACGCAGCGTTGGTGGAATTGAAGCGGGAGAGACAGATTGAAGCTTGGAGTCCATCATGAAGAGAAATCACCATCTCATTTCGTTTTTTTTTAAATTATAGCATACCCGAGAAAACCTCAGAAGCACAGTTATAATACGCTAAAATCGCACACCCACCAAAAGAAAGGAAGTTTTGTATGGCAACCATTACCCGCGAAGAAGCCCTCGAATATCACAAGTTACAGGGCAAACCAGGCAAAATTTCAGTCATTCCGACCAAACCCATGCTCACCCAACGCGACTTGTCCCTCGCCTATACACCTGGGGTTGCCATTCCGGTGCTTGAAATAGAACAAGACCCCGATACGAGTTACGAGTACACGGCAAAAGGTAATCTGGTGGCGGTTCTGACCAACGGGACAGCCATCCTTGGCTTAGGCGATCGAGGCGCACTGGCAGCAAAGCCAGTTATGGAAGGTAAAGCTGTCTTGTTCAAGCGTTTTGCAGATGTTGATGCCATCGACATCGAAGTCGATAGCCGAGACGCGGATGTCGTCATTCAGGTTGCCCGCGCGATCTCGCCTTCCTTTGGCGGCATTAATTTAGAGGACATCAAAGCCCCAGAATGCTTTTACATTGAAGAGACCTTAAGATCTCTTTTGGATATTCCGGTCTTCCATGACGATCAACATGGCACAGCGATTATTTCGGGGGCTGCGCTGTTGAACGGGTTGGAACTGGTGGGTAAGAAGATTGCGGATGTCAAAATCGTTGTTTCCGGAGCTGGTGCATCAGCCATCTCTTGTGCCGAATTAATGATCAAATTAGGGGCAAAGCGTGAAAACATTCTCCTGGTAGACACCCGCGGGGTGGTATATAAAGGTCGCCAGGAAGGGATGAACCCATATAAAGAACGCTTTGCGGCTGAAACCGAGGCTCGCTCGCTAGCCGATGCTGTTAGAGCAGCAGACGTCTTTTACGGCTTATCTGTAAAGGATATTTTGACTCCCGAGATGGTCAAGACCATGGCAGAACGTCCGCTAATTTTTGCGATGTCCAATCCTGACCCAGAAATCCGCTACGAACTGGCAAAAGAAGCTCGACCGGATGCCATTGTTGCCACCGGTCGCTCCGATTACCCGAATCAAATTAATAACGTCCTGGGCTTTCCCTTCATTTTTCGCGGCGCGTTAGATGTGCGCGCCAGAACAATCAACGATGAGATGAAAGTGGCCGCCAGCCATGCTTTGGCTGCTTTAGCCAAAGAAGATGTGCCAGATAGCGTTCTGCGCGCCTATAACCTTGAAAACCTGAAATTTGGACCGGATTACATTATTCCAAAACCGCTTGATCCGCGCGTGTTGCTCTGGGAAGCGCCAGCAGTTGCCAAAGCTGCCATCGAGAGCGGCGTGGCTCGCAAAGCACTCGATATCGATGAATATCGCCAACAACTCGCTTTCCGGCTGGGCATGGGAGAACAAATCCGCTATTATATCCTCAATAAAGCCAAATCTGCCCCCAGGTTGATGCGCATTTGTTTTGCCGAAGGGGAAGAATCGAAAATCATTCGTGCTGCCTATCAGATCATGGAAGAAAAGATCGGCGAACCAATATTAATTGGCAGAGCGGATGTCATCTGTCAAAAAATAACCGACCTTGGGCTGAGTTGTACCCCTCATGTTATCGATCCTCATCACTATGAACGAACCGAAGCGTATGCTGAAGCGTTCTACCTATTGCGTCAGCGCAAGGGAATTACGCTCAAAGATGCCCGCCAACGGATTTTAGATCCCAACGTATTCGGCCCAATGATGGTCAAAATGGGTGATGCCGATGCCTTTGTTTCGGGATTGACCTACGACTACCCGGATGTGATTCGCCCAGCTCTCCAGATTCATCACACTAGGCCCGGCACGCAGCGGGCAGCGGGCATTTACATCATGATTGTCAATGATCGTACCTATCTATTCACAGATGCTACGGTCAATATCGATCCATCCGCAGAAGACCTGGCTGAAATTGCCTGTCTGGCAGCCGATTTTGCTCAACAGCTTGGCATCGAACCGCGGGTCGCCTTGCTTTCTTTCTCCAATTTTGGCAGTACCATTCATCCACTATCGCTCAAGGTCAAAAAGGCGGTTGAGCTCATTCGTCAACGGCGTCCAGAGTTAACGGTAGATGGCGAAATGCAAGCGGACACTGCGGTCAGCCCTGAGATCATCCAGGAACGCTATCCCTTCAGTCGCGTCTCGGATGCCAATGTTTTGGTATTTCCCTCCCTCGAATCCGCCAATATCGCTTATAAATTGCTGGCTCGGCTCGGAAACGCTCAGGCAATTGGGCCGATCTTACTGGGAATTGGCGCGCCAATTCATGTCTTACAAACCGGGGAAGAGGTACGCAATATCGTCAATATCGCCGCGGTAGCTGTTATGGATGCAATGAGCCGTAAGCCTTGATCAGCGCAGGGTACCTGTCTCGCGGGTCAACAATCGGTATAGGGCATTCAACTCCTGGATAATTTCGGATTGGCGCTGAGAGATAAACTGGGAGACAATTAATCGATATTGTTCATCGGGTTGGAGGCGAATACCAACGCGGTAGCGACGCGTGTTTGCCTCCGTATAATGATTCGAAATGATACCATATACCTCGATTTCTGGCGAGTGAACGGTCTTAATGGCGGTTGTGTCATCCCGATCACTGCCATACGAGGGAGTGTGAATCGATGAAAGGCGTAATTGCGTTCGATCGTATCGATTGATCTCCGCTGCGCTGCCCCCTTCATACCGTTTGGGTTGTTTGATTTGAAACACCCCCGGTAAGCGAAGCGAAATTGCCACTTTCTTCCCCTGACGAAAAAGATGCGTGTAAACCTCATTATCCGGCAGGTAAATCCCCATGCCATCCAGGGAAATATCAGCCAATTCCCCCCGAATCGCTTCAGTCCGCTCAGGCAATTGAAGTTCTCCTGTCACACCCTCTTTCGGCCACACCCGAATCTGTCGTCGGTCTCCGATCCCGTCGCGGGTGTACTCAAACTCGGTTAAGGTGGCTTGAAGCACCTGCGGCTCTAACCGCTCCACGCGGGCGCGGATGACCGCCGGGAAACCCGGATACTGGATATAGGTTTGCCTTTCCTGATACAGACAAACCAGTTGATAGCGCTCGGTCTTTACCGTAATAGAATTCTGTCCGACATAAACAATCGCAGCCGGAAAAGCAATCGGAATCCCCTGATAAACATTGAGCAAACGGATTTCTGCCTCTGCACTAGCCAGTCGGCGCAATAGGTCTAGGATTCCGACATCCATTTTCGTCTCATTTCATAAATAAAAAGAAGAATATGCAGCTACTATTCACACAGGAATTATACTGCTCATGAAATATAAAATCCATAAAAATTACGTAAGGTTTACCCAAAAATCAGGCTTGCACAATCCGTCCGTCGGCCAGGGAAATGGTACGTTGAGCCCGTACGGCTAATTCAGGATCATGGGTCACCATCAACAAGGTCTTGCCGCGCTGAATTAAGTCTTGAAACAAATCCATGATCGTTTCTGCAGTGCGAGAATCAAGGTTACCGGTCGGTTCATCCGTGGCAACAATTGGCGGATCATTGGCTAAAGCGCGGGCGATGGCTACCCGTTGTTGTTCTCCACCTGAAAGAAAAGAAGGCAATTGATTTGCCTGGTGTTCCACCTGGACAAGCTTGAGTAATTGATAGGCGCGCTCCAATCGTTCATTTCCCGGATAGAGGTTGCATAAGCTCATCGGCAACATCACATTTTCGATTACGGTTAATGTCGGTAATAGTTGAAAGAACTGGAAGACGACTCCAATCGTCCTTCCCCTCCAGACCGCCTTCTCACTCTCTTTCAACAAATGAACTGGAGTTTGCTCAATATAAATTTCTCCGCTGGAGGGCTGATCGATGCCAGTAATCAAATTGATCAAGGTGGTTTTTCCGCTGCCTGATTTTCCCACAATGGAGACAAATTCCCCGGCGTGAATTTGCAGGTTAACATTCTCCAGAGCCACAAACCGCCCTGCATCCGTCTGATAGATTTTGCTGACCTCTTTTAGCTGAATGAGTGCTCCATTTTTCTGGGGTTCTTCCATGTCAATCTCCACGCACTCCGGCTTTGGTTCAACGATGTTATTCAGCTCATTCATAATCCAACACTTCTCGAACCTGCAACAAGGCCGCCCTTCGTGCTGGTAGCAGACTTGAAAACACTCCTATCAGTAAAATGACACAAAACCACAGCAACAAGCCAATCAACGAATAACGGAAGTTCATCTGTGTTTCCAGCACGGCGTATATAACCACCGCTGCCAGTATCGGACTGGAGATTGCTGAAGTAATCGCTCCCATCACCCAACTCACGAAACTTACAATCAGGCTTTCCGTCAAGACGATCTTAACCAAAGCGTGATTGGCTGCGCCGACTGCTCGAAGCACCCCGATTTCCCGCATTCTTTCCATAATGTTTATCCCAAGCGTACCACTCAAGCCCAGGCTGCCAACCAATGCCAACAAACCAGCCATGATGAGTAAAACCAGCAAGATAATATTAAAAATCTCTGTAAATTCGCTAAAGAAGGACGAACGGGTGACGCTGTTGTTTTTACCGATCCCGGCATTGCGAAAACGATCTTGTAATTTCTCGGCCAGCCGGTTTTGCGTAGCCACCGAACCCAATTTCCCTACCTCGGCAAGCACCCGAATTTCATCCACCTCATTGTGACGGCCGGTCAGACGAGAGAGGAAAGTAAAGTCCATATAAATGCGGGGGCCAAAAATATGCTTCGAAACGATACCCACCACGGTGAAGGTATGGGTTCGCCCTCCAATTTTGATCTGGATTTCTTTACCAACTTCAATTCCCTCTTCTTCCATGACCAGATCAGCATTGACAACTACCTGGCGAGAATTGGGCATTGCGCTCAACCAACTTCCGGCAATCAATTTGGGGTGGATCGTCTTGCTATCGGGCAACAACCCCACAATCTCTATTCCCTGGCTCTCACTGTGGTCAGAGCGCACAATAACACCCTCGCTAATTGCCCATCCTTCCGCGTATCCAACCCCTTCAATCCGTAATGCTTCTCGTTCAGCCGCGACCTTACTCACGCCGCGCGGCAAAGATAAGCGTGCATCAAAAGCCACATAACGCTCCACATCCCGGATTTGGGCTGTCAATGAAGAATAGGTACTGAACGAAGCAATGAACATCGCCCCGGCAAGGGTTAATGTACCTAAAGTAAACGCTAAACGAGATTTTTGTCGAAAAGTATTTCTCAAGGAGAGAAGCAAGGGTGGATTGATGGAACGAATCCGGCCGAGCAGTTGTTCAAAGCGACTGGCCCGCTTGCGATCGCTAAGTCCATACTGGTAAATTGCGTCATAGACCGAAATGCGCGTCCCCTTAAGGATCGGGAAGATAGCAACAGCTAGTGGCATCCCGATCGCTACCCCAACCTGAATCAACAAAACATCCCAGGTAAGCGTAACTCGAGTAACATCAAAGTTCAAGAATTTCGCAGCAAAATTTGCTAACCACCAGCTTCCCGCCAATCCAAAAGGAATGGCTAAAATAAGCCCCGCCACAGAAAAGATCAAGATGTTTAAGAGATACATGCTGACGATCTGCTTTCGCGCTGCGCCAATTGCTCGCAAGATACCGATCTGTTTGGTTTGCTGAATCAGGATAGCTGAAATGGTATTGACGATCAAACCACCACTCAGCAAGGTCGCCATGACACTCATAATTTGAAGTATCAGGATAAAACCGCGGATTTGATTATGCGCCCAGTGATCGCCTGGATCCGATCCTACTCCCGGAATGCGTATACTCAAGACCTGATAGCCAGCCGGTTCCAAAATTCGCTTCTTGATTTTATCAGCCACATCCAGGGCATAACTTTTTCCGATATCCTCGCCTTGGACCACCACTTCTAAACGATTGTAAGTTGCAGATTGCCCCATCCAACGCAACGTATCCATACTGACATAGCCGGTTGCATCACCCAGAATTGCGTACGGAATTTCATTTACATCATGAGCTATCCCTGATAGGGTTAACGCATATTGACGGTCATCGGCCAGCTTAATGGTGACTTTATCACCGACTTCGTAACCCAATAATTGCGCTGATTGGCGTTCAAGAATGATTTCCCGAACACGAGGGGGAAACACCCCTTCTTGCATCTTAAATCGATTTACCTCAATCATAGAAGGATCAGCAATGACATGGATGTTTAGGTTCTCAAGCTCGCCTTCCGATGACTTGATCTCTGCCCGAATGATGCGCCGCGCCTGAGCCTGCTTCACCTCCCGGACGCCTGTGGCAGCAGCAGCAATTTCCTTGGGAAAGGGGGAGACATAAAGATAAACATGGGCCGGATTCCCCTGTTTAAATTGGGTATACAAATCCCGTTGAATGATTTGCGAGGCATTGTAAATCATTCCAATTGTGCCAACCCCCACCGCAATCGAGAGAGTTACCAGAAGGAAACGCGTCTTGTTTCCCCAAAGATCGCGCCAAATTTTCACCCATCGTGCATCCAGTGTCATCACCTTTGCAACTCTCCGTCCAGGATTTCCACCACCCGCGTCGCCCATTTCAAGGCGCCCCGATCATGCGTAACCATCAATACCGTTTTTCCTCTCGACACAAACGAAGCAAATAATTCCATAATTTCTTCCGAGGTGCGGGAATCAAGATTGCCGGTCGGTTCGTCGGCAATCAATAATGGCGGATCGTTTGCCAGAGCCCGAGCGATTGCCACCCGCTGTTGCTGTCCACCGGAAATTTTTGCCGGCACCTTCCGGGCATGATCTTCTAAGCCTACCTGGCGCAACAATTCCATTGCCCGCTCTTTTCGCGCCGGAACGGGAATCTCTCCCAGTAAATCCATGCTGATCTTAACGTTTTCCCAAATGTTCAGGGTTGGAAACAATTGGAAAAATTGAAACACAATCCCTAAATTCTTTCCGCGCCAACGGGTTCTTTCCTCCTCCGAGAGATCCAACACCGATGTGCCGCAAAAGAAGAGCTTCCCTTTCGTTGGAGCGTCAATGGTCGTCAACAGATTGACCAGAGTCGATTTACCGGCACCAGATTTTCCAACAATAATGACGAATTCACCGGCATGAATTGAGAGGTTAATTCCTTTCAACGCCGGTACATCGCCACTAGGAGTCTGATATACCTTCCACAAATCTTGGGCTTCCATCAAGGGAACACTGGCTGAATCGCTTTCGGTAGGAGAAACCAGAGAATCCTTGCTCTGGTCAGGGTGAATTTCGTCAACAACAAAATTCGTCATTTTTTCCATTCTTTCGCTACGCACATCCAAATACCCGACTTTTCGACCCATTTGTTGCAAGCCTATATCTTACTCGATATTTCTGACCATGCATGTAAGAATAAGGTTAATTTCACATAAAATATCTTTGACATAACCAACAATTTCTTTAAGCTAGATAAAAGTTTTAAAACCGACTGGTCGGTATGTATTATACTTCAAACAAACCATTTTTAGAAGCGATGGTCGTCCTTAATTTTCTATGCAAACTCTTTGGGTAACCGAATAACGGAAGAAGAACCGGGATGGCTAAAACGATCAGCCGCCATCCCGTTTTTACCACCGGGAGAGAGACAACTCGTTCTGGCTTAGCCGAAATCTCGGCGTTTGTGTTTCTATGGCTAACGGAGAAGTTTGGGTCGATAGCGCTGGATATATTTCTGGTAGGCCTGTTTTTCTTGTTCTCTTCGACTCTTATCCCAACCAAAATAATCACCGGCAACTTGAATAGCCGGGTCGAGGATATCCAAGCCCGCCGAATCGTTATATCCTCCCATACAGCGCCGCAACAACACATCCTGGATTGTTTCGGCCTGCTCCTCTTCAAAAGCGAAGATTACTTCAGCCGCTATCGTCGTATCTCCAGCATGTAATCTTTCTTTCAATTTCGGTTCTTTTTGCGTCAAGGCAAGGATTTTCTCCGCTCTAACGCCATAGATTTCGGTCAGATGGCGGGCAATATCCTGCTCGAAACCGCTTTTGGCAAGAAATTGTTTTTGAAATTCAATAAAACTCCCTTCACCTGCACCCGGTAAATGAATTTTATTTGTGACACAGGGCTTGAGTGATCGGTTCAACTTCTTCCCAATTAAGTCAACACATTGTTCAGCCAGATTCCGGAAGGTAGTCAGCTTTCCTCCAATGATTGAAATCAACCCCTCTACTTCTGGGGCATGGTCATGAATAATATGGCGCCGGGTAATGGCGGCCGTTTTCTTCTCCCCCACATAAGGCAAAGGACGAATTCCTGAATACGTGTAGAGTATCTTTTCGAGATTGATTTGAGCTGATGGAAAAATATCATTGGCTTCATTCATCAAATAAGTCATTTCCTCATCATCAATCTCAACATGGTCTAAGTCCCCTTGATAAGGTAAATCAGTGGTTCCAATCAAAATCCGTCCCGTCCATGGGATAACAAACATCGGCCGGCCATCTGCGCGGGCTTCAAAATATACCGCCATTTTTGGTGCTCCAGGGAAAACCGGTACAACGAGGTGGCTGCCCTTTGTTCCCCCGATAAGGCGTTTCAATGGTTTGCCGACACCCTTCAATACCTCATCGACCCACGGGCCGCCAACATTAACCACCAGCTCCGCTGAAACGGAGTAGGTTTTCTGATCTAACAAATCCTGAAACTCAACCCCACAGACACGATTGCCGTCCATGATGAAACGGTTCACGCGGGCATAATTCAAAAACGTCGCTCCCTGTTCCTGAGCAGAGAGAATGTTTTCAACCGAAAGCCGCTCAGCATGAGCCACCTGACAGTCATAATACATGGCTGCGCCGCTCAATCCCTCTGGATTTAGTGCCCCAACCTGTTCAAATACCTGCTGCGGAGAAAGGATATGATGATGATCCAGACTCTTATCATAGGAGAGCACATCGTAGAGGATCATCCCCATGCGGATCATCCAAGCTGGTCGGCGATTTTGTTTATAAAAGGGGAAAGCCATCCCCAAAGGTTTGACAAGATGAGGCGCATTGCGGAGTAATCTTTCACGCTCGGCAAGCGATTCACGAACAAGGTAAAACTCAAAGTATTCCAGATAGCGCAAACCGCCATGAATCAGGCGGGTAGACCAGGCCGAAGTTCCGCTGGAAATATCCTCTTTTTCCAACACCAGCACCTTTAAGCCCCGTAGAGCCGCATCTCTGGCAATCGCGCTGCCATTTATTCCACCCCCTACAACAATGACATCCCACTTTTGGGATAGTTTATCGGCATCGATCGGATGGTATCTCATCATTTCTCTTACTCCATTCAAAGGAAAAGTTTGATAGTTATGATCAATCGGTATTGTAATTTCTATCAGCTAGAATTTCTATGTGGTATTCTTCACAATATACTGCGTCATTTGTACACTATGCCTCAGGGCTATATCACGCATCAACAGATGAAAAGCCAAATTTCATTCGCCGCTTATTTATAGACAACTTGCGGAGTGTCTCTCAACCACCATCGCTCTGTGGAAAAGATTAACAATGCCAGCCAGATCATCGCAAAACCGATTAATCGTTCGGACGTGAACGGTTCGTGGAACAACAAGACTCCCAGTAAAAATTGACAGGTCGGGGCGATATATTGCAGCAATCCCATTGTCCATAAAGGCACCAGGCGTGCTGCGCTGCCAAACATCAATAACGGAATGACGGTAATCACCCCACTCAGAAGCACCAAAACGTTAACCCATAGCGTTCCATGCCCAAAGCCGCCTGCGCCATTCATCTCTTGGAGAATCAAATAAAGCACAGCCGGAAGAAAAAGCACCATCGTTTCCAGTGTCAAACCATATAACGATGAGAGCGGAGCAACTTTCTTCACCAAACCATAAAATCCGAAGGAAAATGCTAACGTCAATGCAATCCATGGCAAAGTATGGTATTGAATGGTCAGGTAGGCAACTCCAAAAGCTGCAATCCCAACCGGCAACCACTGCGACCATCGCAAGCGCTCGCGTAAAAAAAGAACTCCCAGCAAGACGTTTACCAAAGGATTAATAAAGTACCCCAAGCTAGCTTCCAGCACAAAACCAGCATTCACTGCCCACACATAGGTGCCCCAATTGAGTGCCAGGAGACTGCCAGCTACAGCGTAAATCACCAGGTTTTTTTTGTTCCGCAGATGTTTACCAAACGCTTGCCATTCTTTCCGCTGAGCCAGAATGAAGGTCAACAAAAGAAAAGACCACACAAAGCGATGAGCCAGTACTTGAGGTGAGGGTATCGAAACCAGGGCTTTAAAGTACAAAGGGAAGAAGCCCCAGATCAAATAGGCGCCAAATCCGAGTAACAAACCTTTGCGATTTATTCCTTCAACCATCCTTGTTCATCCGTTCTTTTCAGATCAAGCCGCGCAAAGAAAACGCAACATTTCTCAACACAGCATATAGGGTTGCATTTTTACACAGCTTTGCTGAGGTTATCTGCAGGGGCTATGGTAGCCCTGCCGGAATGAGAATCGTTTATCCCCCTTCCTTGAAAGGAACCTTTCTCTTTAGTTGGAGCTGCTCCTATCAAATCCACATCGACAACCTCTTTGTAGGCAGAATTATACTCCAAAAAATGTGACAATCATCTGTTCTAAATAATCTTGACATTCTATACCCTATTCCATACAATATTGAGTAAGGATTCCCATGAACAGGATTTCGTCTCACCTCACTTGCTCCTGTAAACGGCGGGGATAATCACCGCCGTCAAATCCTCACGCGTCCTCTCACCTCAAAATTGACGGCGGTTAAGTCCCCGCCCGAAACCCACAATGTACAGTACGTGTTTCCTGTCAAACACGCTAGTCCACCTTTACGGTTGTGATTCATTCCTTTCGATTGGGAATAAAACAAATACTGCAATAACTGGCACAAGCATTGAAGATACCTGAAAGAGAAGAAAATGTTTAACTCAATTCGCGATGATATTCAATCCGTCTTTGAACGCGATCCGGCAGCCCGCAGTTTTTGGGAAGTCATCTTTTGCTATCCGGGCATCCATGCTATCTGGGGACATCGGATAGCCCATTGGCTCTGGACTCACCATCTTAAGTTTCTTGCCAGATGGTTTTCTCAACTCATGCGTGGCCTAACGGGTATCGAGATCCATCCCGGCGCGAAGATTGGTAAACGCTTTTTTATTGACCATGGCATGGGAGTTGTCATCGGCGAGACTGCCGAAATTGGTGACAATGTAACCCTTTATCACGGAGTAACCTTGGGTGGAACAAGTCTCAGTAAAGGAAAACGACATCCAACCTTAGGCAACAATGTCGTTGTTGGTGCAGGAGCAAAAGTTTTAGGGGCAATCACGATTGGCGATAATAGCCGCATTGGGGCGAATGCTGTTGTCGTCAAGGATGTGCCGCCTAACTCTGTTGTCGTTGGTGTACCAGGACAGATTCTTCTTCGCAGTCAACCTCGCCAAAACGGAAAGCCAGATTTAGACCACGGGCGACTGCCTGATGCAATCGGCGAAACGCTTGCTCAACTGGTTGAGCATGTCAAGCGGTTAGAAGAGAGAATCGACGGACACCTGCCCAAAGAACCCGACTTACACACTCCCGTTCAGGGCGTATGGCAGGGGGAAGATTTCTCGATATGATGCAGCTGTTCATCGGTCATATCCAGGGTAAAATGTTTGACACACCAAATGAATCAGGTCAGGGACGCTCTCAAGAGACTTTTTCGCCAAACTATTCCGAGAATCCTTAGCATGATCGAGCCAGCCTCCCCCGCATATAAAACAAAGGCAAAGCAAGCCATAACCGTTGTCGTCGCATTCGCAATCCTAAACCTTGCCTGTCAAGCAGCCGCTCACCTCTTTATCCCGACCACGCCAACACTTCAATCCCCTATAGCAATCAACTCCCCGACCAGAAGCTCACCGTCAACGCCAATCCAACCCGCCAAAACTAATACCCCGCTTCCATCGCCAACCCCAAACCACACTCCAACCCAAAAAGCAGAGTCCCTGGGTTGCGAGGGCATCCTCGCCTTCCGCTTCATCGATCCACCGGAACAAACCAGAGACCTCTTCGAGCACCACGCCCAGGGTACTTTTCTGATCTTCCATTTAGAGGCGATCAATCTCACTCAAAACTCGATTCAAATTTATAGCGATGACTATACCCTAATCCTCCCCGCAGAAAATGACACAAGCCTAGTTAAACCTCACAAAGCAGCCACCAATTATCTATACCTGGTCCGAGGTGATAATTTTTATCAAGATAAGATAAAACCCAACGCGATCTGGCACACCTATCTTGCCTTCGATGTCCCCCCGCAAACAAAAGAATGGAAGCTTTTGCTCACTCCAGGATCAGGAAATTCACCTCCGCTCTGCCAGACAACGCTTTCTCCCTGAGTTTACTTGGCGTTATCATCGGTGTGATGGGCGATCATCACGCGGTCTCCCCCTTCGTGCTTTGCAAGATAAGCAGCGGCATCACTGACCTGAATCAACCGTTCCACCGTTGAACCCAGGTCTGGATAAGCAGCCACGCCGATTGAAAGGGTAATTGGCCCGATTGATTTTCCTTCATATTCGTATGAGGTCTTTTTAACCGCCTCGCGCAAACTTTCGGCTCTTTGCCAGACATCCGATAGAGAGGCTTCGGGTAAGATTACCATGAACTCATCCCCACCATAGCGACAGGCGACATCCTCCCCGCGAAAGATTTTCTTCATCAAACTTCCAATTTGGCGTAGAACCACATCGCCGGCGTCATGCCCATAACGATCGTTGATCGGTTTCATCTGGTCAATGTCACACATGATCAAACCAACAGAATACTTGTGACGCGCTGCCCGGCGAATCTCGCGGTCTAAAGTCTCCTCCATATAGCGGCGGTTGAACAAACCGGTCAGCGGGTCGCGGATCGCCTGGCTGCGTAATTTATCCCTAAGGTTCAAATTCGATAACGCCGGAGCAACATGCTCAGCAATCGACACCCCAATTTTGCTCAGCTCTTCCAGGTGATCATTACCCGGTTCATTCATCCCTGAATTACGAATGTGCAATAATCCGATCGTTTCACCCTGGGCGATCAAAGGCACACAAATGTACCGATCGGGAAACGGCATTCCTAGGTGATCACAGAAAGGACCTTCTGAATTGCGAACAAGATGCACTTTACCGCGGCGGATGCCCCAACACTCATTTAATACCAACTCATTCTCACCGCTAGGTTCATTCCCCCATTGAGCCACCTTTTCTGCAACATCTTGGACTGTCCGCAATAAATACAGCGCCCCGACACTATCTGGCATTAAAATTTGCGCGTATCGAGCTATAATTGGGTAGGCTTCATCAGCCGTCCGACAGGACTGTAACAAATCTCCCATCTCCGCCAGGAGCTTATTGCGCTTGTTGTGCATTTCGAGCTGAGAAATTTTTTCGCTCACGTGCCTCATTCGTTCTTCCAGTTCATCTGCACTCCATTTCCGATCCAGAGCATTGACGACAATATCGGCCATTGCCTTAACCGCCCCGATCTGATCGAAAATCGAATCACTCGCACCCTCATTGCCTTCTATTCCCAGGTATCCAACCACTGTACGACGTAAAACCATCGGCACAGCAACGAGAAAATTGATATTTTGGGCATCAAAATAGACTTGTAATGGCGCGGGCATATCTCCTGCTCGGCAAAGAGCAACAATTTCTTGTCGATTAATTTTTTCCAATAGCCAGGAGAGGGCTGGGTCAAAAGGCTCTGGTAACTCAAAGGGCGGCAACAATCGATCAGATCCGCACCAACGAACCTGAGCCTGTAATCCACCACCCTCTCGTTTGAAAAGGTACACATAACTTTTTTCGGCCCCCACATATTCAGCAAAGCTTCCGATCGCTTTTTCTAATAAAGTGTCTATTTGACGAGGGGCAGCATTTATTAGCCGAATAGCCAGAGCAGTCAGGAAATGATCAATACGCTGTCGCAATGTAGTTTGTTCTAAATCTCTGCGTATTCGGGCAAAGCGTTGCTCTATCTCATGCCTGGTATGCAAATCTTTCAATGCCAATCTCGCATTTTCAGCCACCTCAACCAAGAACTCTTTTCGCCGTTCAACGATCTCTTCTTCCGAGTGGGTATAAAAAAGGGTGATGATGCCTCGAATCTGATTATCGAGGTCAATAGGTACACCAACCGCCCATTGGAATAACTCACCCTCCTCTCCTAGAAGCACATCTTTCCAGTTTGCAGGATCCTCACTGATTTGTATTTGACCGCTGCGGGTAATTTTTCCAAATAGACCTCCGGCCGAACGAACAGCGGCGCCGGGACGAAAGACCTCCGGTTTGCGAGTAGCTTCAACCACGAATGATTCCCCATCATTTGAGCTTCCCATTAAAGCTACATAGGGCGTACTTCCAATCTCTTCCATCAACTCCAGCAGAACCTCCCATAACTCTGTCTCACCTTTACAGTTAAAGAGCCTCTTTCCCGACTTTACCAAGAAATCCTTCAAATGGAGATCGTCCTCTAATTTATGGGTTCTCTCGATGAGCTCGGTGAGATCATGTCCATTAACCAGTATTCCGAGTGTTACTCCTAATTTATCAATTAAAGGTGTAAACGTCAGTTCAAACCAGCGTTTACCCTTAACCGTCATTAATTCGATCTGACGATTTACAGGTTGTTTGCTCGCAATTGCCCTTTTTTCGTCTTCCTCCAGGGTTTTAGCAATTTTCGGTGGGAAGAAATCCACATCCGATCTTCCGATGAGTAAATCGATTGTTTTTCCAAGTGTTTTAGCAAAGGCTACGTTGACTTTTCGATAGCTCAAGCCAGGATCTTTAAATACGACAAGATCCGGTAATTGTTCCAGGAGCAGTTGGTATTCTTCTTTCTCGGAGCGGAGTTGGTCATACCGGGTGAAGGCATCCTTGATAGGAGGTAACAGGAACCATAACAACCCAAAACAGGTCAAAGAACTTGCCGCAGCCAGGAAAGCCGAGATCAGATGACCTTGCGAAGGTTGGAATAATTCATACCCAAACCAAGCAATAGTCAGAACAGGCAAAATGAAAAGACCGGTCCAAATCCCGCGTCGTTGCGTTTGCTGCAAAAACCGAAAAAATAAATAAAATACTCCCACCTGACCAAGGAGTGCCAGGGTCCAGCCAATTATCTCTCCCATCTCCCCATCCTTTCCTCAATTCGTATTAGAATGTGTGCCAGGTTCAGTTTTGCCTCAAGTAAATGATGGTAACTTTCTTATGGGCTTAAGGGTCGCCATGCCGCATCGAATTCTTTAGAGGGAAAATCCGTTAACTGAGTTTTCCCTGCTCCATTTGCAGCAATCATGTAAATATCATGATTTCTTCCATTGGGCCAACTGGTGAAGAGAATCCATAAACCATCTGGAGAAAACACCGGATCCCGAACCGGAGTCGGACCGAGATCAAAGCCATACTCAACGGTTTTACCTTCAACGTTCGAGAATACTGCCAGTCTAGGTACCCCTCCCGGTTTCAAAGCCTGGGTGAAAACGATCAAATTGCCATCGGGTGACCATTTCGGCGAAGCATTAACTTTTGTTCCACTTAGCGTTAATCTCTCTTGTTCCGAACCATCAGCCAGCATCACCCACAAATCCGAAGGACCTTGTCTGCGGGAGACAAATACGATTCTTTTACCATCTGGAGACCAGGAGGGTTGGTAGTCGCGACTAAATTCGTCCGATAATCTCTTTACCTCGAGAGTCTGGATATTCATCAGGTAGATCCGAGGACGATTGGTTATGCGCAAGGATGTAAAGACAATCCAGTCTCCATCCGGTGACCAGGCTGGATCATAATCTCCACCGGGCACATTGGGTAAGGGAGTTAAATTTGTCCCATCCACATCAATCAGAAACATTCCTGAACCAGGATAGCTTTCTTTTTCATCTGGACAAGGTGAGATGAAAATCAACCTCATCCCATTCGGAGAGAAATTTGGCTGGCAAGCTCCTTCTGGCATATTGGTTAGCTGGGTTAAGCCGCTTCCATCGATATTCATCAACCAGATTTGATTGCTTCCCGAACGATTGGAGGCAAAGGCAATCTGCCCAAGACTTCCTCCAAAAGGTGTCGGAGAAATCGTAGGAGTCGGCGCGTCATTGACCAACCCATGGAACAAGGGTGTTGGAGTAATGAAATAGGTAGGCGTAGGGGTATGACTTTGTGCTACAGTAACCGTTGATGAAGCGCCTATTGATCCTGAAACGGGGGTTTGCGTAGATTGAAATTGAAATGAAGAGATGTCTGTTGTTGCCGTAGTAAGGGAGACCTGAACTGACGAGTGGTTTTTCCTAAAAGACCACCATAGGCCTATCGTAATTACCAAAAAAATGAGTCCCCCCCAAACCCAAAGGGGTACGTGCATCCATCGCTTTTGGCTCAATACCTCTGGAAGGCTCACAGGTTTTCCTTGAGTTCCTTCTTCCAATTCAATCGTTTTTGGACGCGTTGTCGAGGGTTGGGATGAGACTCGCGTCGATGATGATTTTCGATTGCGTTGAGATTCTAGCAAAGCATCCTTAAACTCTTGGGCATTGACAAAACGGTCTTCCGGTTTGACCTCTAATGCTTTTTCGATTACTGCTGCGAATTCTTCCGAAATCTTTGGATTTCTAACCCGCACTCTGGTCAATTGTGCCTGGCCCATCAGCCGCGCTAAACCATCTTCGGGTAAGTGGCCGGTAACAGCAGCATACAATGTCGCACCCAGAGAATAAATATCCGAACGATGATCGGTACGGGCAGTCCCGTATTGTTCCGGAGGGGAGTATCCAGGGGTCATTGCTCTTGCCCCCGTTGTCGTCACCTGATTCCCCTCCAGAACTTTTGCCAAGCCAAAGTCAACCAGATAGATGTGTCCATTCGGTGAGATCTTCACGTTGCCCGGCTTGATATCCCGGTGAACGATTGGCTCGGTGCGAGAGTCGAGATAAGTCAAAGCGTCACAAATCGCAGCCCCAATCTGCACTGCTTCTTCCTCGGAGATAACCCCTAATCGCTCCATCCGTTCGCGCAGGTCTTCTCCCTCTACATAATCCATCACTAGATATTGTCCCTGCCCCTCGATAACAAAATGATCGGTAACTCGGGTTAGATTGGGATGGCGTAGATTGGCAAGAATGACTGCCTCCCGATGGAACTGTCGCGCATACTCCTCGGTTGTGAACAGATTTTCCTTTAGTGCGACTTCTACCCCTAAATTCTCGTCAATGGCGCGATAAACCGCACCCATTCCTCCCTGGCCGAGGATTTCAATTATTCGATAACGCTGATTGACTAACGCACCGCGCTCAAGCACCATGATGAGTTTCTTGATGAGAGAAGGTTCAACCCATTATATATTAACCTACCTTGGATAGCTTCACATAAAAAATAGATTAAATTTTCACCGATTTCTGTAATTATATATCCAGATTTCTCACTTCACGGGCATGGGTTTGGATAAAACGGCGCCGAGGTGGAACTGCAGCTCCCATTAACATATCAAATGTCCTGTCGGCTTCCGCAGCGTCATCAATGGTTACCAGGAGCAGCGTGCGTTTGGTTGGGTCCATCGTAGTTTCCCAAAGTTGAGTGGGGTTCATTTCTCCTAAACCCTTAAAGCGCGAGATCACCGCTTTTTCTGCTCCATTTCCCAGCTCCTCCAGGATCTTGTTCTTGTGAGCTTCTGAATAGGCATACCAGGTTTGGTTTTTATGCACAATACGATATAACGGTGGCTGAGCGATATATAAATGACCTTCCTCAATGAGTGGTTGCATGTAACGAAAGAAAAAAGTCAATAATAAGGTGCGAATGTGAGATCCATCCACATCTGCATCGGTCATAATGATTACCCGCCCGTAACGTAATCCCGATAGATCAAAGCTATCACCAATCCCCATTCCCAGAGCAGAGATTAAAGCTTTGACCTCGTTACTGGCTAATATCTTATCCAGGCGAGCGCGTTCGGTATTCAAAATTTTTCCCCGCAGAGGCAATACCGCCTGAAAATGGCGATCGCGCGCCTGCTTCGCGCTTCCTCCCGCCGAGTCGCCTTCCACGATAAACAATTCTGTCTTTTGAGGATCTCTCTCGGAACAATCTGCCAGTTTACCAGGCAAGGTCAGACTTTCTAAAGCAGACTTGCGGATGACCAAATCTCGCGCTTTACGAGCAGCATCTCGCGCCCGCGCTGAGGTAAGACACTTTTGGACAATCGCTTTCCCTGCCGAGGGATTTTCTTCGAGAAAAGCACTAAACGCTTCTCCCACAACTTGCTGCACCAATGTTTGTACCTCGGCATTCATCAATTTGACTTTGGTTTGACTCTCAAACTGTGGGTCAGGATGTTTTATGCTGATAATTGCAGTTAACCCCTCTCGTGTATCATCACCGGTAAAGTTTGGATCGTTTTCTTTAAGTAAATTGTTACGCCTGGCATAATCATTGATCGTTCGCGTAATTGCCGAGCGTAAGCCGGTTAAATGGGTTCCTCCATCGATCGTGTTAATCGTGTTGGCGAAGGAATACACCGATTCCGCATAAGCATCGGTATACTGAATGGCAGCATCGATAGTAATTCCGTCAATCTCTTTCTCCACATGCACAACCGGATGGAGGACTTGACGATTGCGATTAAGATAGCGAACAAAGGAGGTGATGCCTCCCTCGAAATAAAAGGTCATCTCATGGCCACTACGTTCGTCGAGGAAGTAAATTGTCACCCCTCGGGTAACAAATGCCATTTCACGAAAACGTTGGACAAGGGTATCAAAACGATAGTCTAAATCGCCTTTAAAGATTTCCTCATCGTAACGAAAAGTGGTTTTCGTGCCGGTTTGGGCAGGATCAACTTTACCAATCACCTGGAGCGGAGTCGTCGGATAACCGCGCTCGTAGCGTTGAAAATAGATTTTTCCATCCCGCTTGACTTCCACTTCACACCATTGAGAAAGCGCATTTACTGCCGATACCCCTACGCCGTGCAAGCCACCCGATACCTTATAGCCACCACCACCGAATTTCCCGCCTGCATGGAGAGTAGTCATCACAACCTCAAGCGCCGGCTTCTTCATCTGGGGATGAATATCAACCGGAATGCCACGTCCATTATCTGTCACACTGACACTGCGATCGGGATGAATGACAATTTCAATCCGATCACATGCTCCAGCTAAAGCTTCATCAATAGAGTTGTCTACCACCTCATAGATCAAGTGATGCAAGGCTTTGATATCCGTACCACCGACGTACATGCCTGGACGACGGCGCACTGCCTCCAAACCCTCTAACACTTGAATGTCCTTTGCTTCGTAAGAAGCTGGGCTATTTTTCACCACAAAACCTCCTTAAGTGCCTTGCAACCCTCACGCTGCAGAGACAGTCTCCAATTTCCGCATCATCTCATTCACCCACAACGTTGCATCTCGATAATAAATAAAAGTGGTTGCCAGAAGGGCGCTGTTAATAAAACCATGCCCGGCGATTCCGATCAACATCATCCAGGAAGTTTCCTTCGGAAATCGCCAGATAATGTCCATTGCCTCTCCAATTGCAAAAATTATCAAGAGAAAAAACAGCGTATTGGGAAATGTAAAGCGCGTCAGTTGAATGCTCTGCTTGATGGACTTCAAAACATCATCGCGATTGACAAATATACCATGAGGAGAAAAAACCAATGGGAACAGCAACCAAACAAGAACACCCATCAGAACAAGAATGCCAAACTGAGCGGCAGCTAAATTCCCAAAAGTCAAAAATGAAATCAGACAACTGCATGGCAAACCAACCATCGCAATCAGCGAAAACCAAAAGACTGTCAGGAGCATCACCTGCAGACTATGACGCAGCCAGGATTTCAGAGAATCGATCCAATTAATCCCCCCCTGCACTGCAGCCTGCGCAACAAGCGTAAAATATATGCTGGCTGCTAAAATCCCAACCAGTGAACAAGCCAGCCATGCCAGCAGAACCGTCTTCAAGGAGCTTGCCTGGATGACGATAGGTTCACTCAAAGGTGAATTTACAGGCTGAATGCCAGCCATCAAACTAAAGACGCCCACCGGATAAGAGCGCAGAAATACAAAGAGGTTCAACCTTTCACCTAATGCACTCCATACGAGTTGTCCCACCCTCAGTGCTTCTTCATTCGGGGTAGGTCCACTCGAATAAAACTCATTCCAGGTCGAAAGCAATCCCTCCACCAGACGGGTGACTTTCAGGCGAGGTCCCAACCACAGGAATGTATCCAATGCAATTGGAATCAAAATGATAAAGACATGATTGGCAATTGCATCGAATCCCTTTCGGAGAGATCCCAATAGGCTAGGCGGACTTAGCTTTACTTGCTCACTCTGGTTAATCATATTGAAAGATTCTACCATATCCATCTCAGAAATCTTCCGCCAGGGTGTAGAATCGGATGGTAAGCAATGCAAAAGGCTGTTACAATCAAAGAAAGCTTTGGAGGTTTATGGTATCCGCAGAAATCTTAACCATCGGCACTGAAATTCTCTTAGGTGAAATCAACGACACCAACGCCTCCTATCTTGCCCGAAAATTACGCGAAATAGGGTTGGATGTATATCGAAAAACCACGGTAGGCGATAACCCACAGCGGATTGCTACTTTTCTTCAGGAAGCTTTCATGCGCTGTCAAGTCGTCCTATCGACAGGAGGACTAGGCCCAACCGTTGACGATCCAACCCGAGAAGCCGTAGCACTTGCGTTTAATGTAGAGCTCAAGTACTACCCTCACCTTTGGGAACAAATTCAAGAACGATTTCGTCGCTATGGGAGAACTCCCACCGAAAACAATCGCCGTCAGGCCTTTCTACCTGAGGGTGCTATTCCAATCGAAAACCCAGTTGGGACCGCTCCAGGGTTCATCATCGAAAGCGATGAAAAAATCCTCATCTGTCTCCCCGGGGTTCCCAGAGAGATGGAGTACTTAATGGAAAATCGGGTAATTCCCTATTTGAGAGAGCGCCTGGGTCTAACGGAGATGATCAAAACGCGCACACTCCACACCATTGGCGTTGGTGAATCCCTGATCGATAGCAAGATTGCCGATTTAGAAACCTCGTCAAATCCAACCGTAGGTTTAGCTGCTCACTCTGGGCAAGTCGATATCCGCATTACGGTAAAAGCTGATAGTGAAGCGAAAGCCAATCAGCAAATCTCGATCCTCGAGCAAGAGATCCGTCGGCGATTGGGAAATTGGATTTATGGTGTCGATGAGGAGACTATTGAGAAAATTGCTCTTCAACCCTTAAGAGAGAAACACTGGCGATTAGCAACCTGTGAAAGCGGTACCAATGGGTTACTTATCCAACGCCTATCCCCTTATGGTGAACCCCTAGTCGCCGCTCAAGTTCTACCGATTCCTACCCCTCCAGAAGAATTTTTTGCCCTCACTGACTCTTTTCGAAGGTTCGCTGATGCAGAATGCGGTTTGGGAATCCTTGTTCTCGCCAACTCACCAGCGCAAGAAGTCTATCTGCATTTGATCACGCCAGAAACAAAACAAACTTTCACCAAACCTTATGGTGGACCACCGCAAAACGCACCTCGTTGGGCAGTTCATCATGCATTAGATATCCTACGTAACCTATAGAAAGAGGAACCTGTGGACAAACCAAAAATCACCACCGATCTTCTCTTGACCAACGCCGTTGTCTTAACCATGGATGAGAAATTCAGCCAGTATGAACCAGGCGCAGTTGCGATTCAGGGCGATCAAATTATCGCCGTTGGAGATGAGAAAGAGATTCTGGCTCATTATGAATCTTCCAATCAAATAGATTGCGAAAACAAAGTGCTTATGCCTGGCTTGATCAATGCCCACACCCATGTCCCAATGACACTTTTGCGCGGATTGGCGGACGATCTTCGCCTAGATGTGTGGTTGTTGGGCTACATGATGCCCGTTGAGCGGGAATTTGTCTCACCCGATTTTGTCGTCTTGGGCACCCAGCTTGCCCTCGCAGAGATGATTCGCTGCGGTATCACCTGCTTTGCAGATATGTATTATTTCGAAGAAGATATTGCCAAAACCACCGCAGAAGTAGGAATGAGAGCCATCTGTTCCCAAACGGTGCTCAAATTCCCTGCTCCCGATGCACCTTATTACGAAGAGTCCTTAGCCATTGCCCGCGACTACATTCGCCGCTGGATTGGGCATCCTTTGATCATTCCGTCAGTTGCTCCCCATGCTCCCTATACATGCACGGCCGAAATCTTACGCTCCTGCGCTGAATTAGCTCAAGAATTTGACGTTCCCCTTCATACCCATCTGGCAGAGACGGCCAACGAAGTCGAAGAATCACGAGCCGAGCACGGAATGCCCGTCATCCCATACGTAAAGAAACAAAACCTGTTCGAAGCCAAAGTGCTGGCAGCCCACTGCGTTCACATCGATGATGGCGAAATCCACACCCTGTTGCACCATAACGCCGGTGTCGCTCACAACCCATCGTCGAATCTGAAGCTGGCTTCCGGATTTGCCCCGGTTCAAAAAATGCTGGAATTAGGGCTCAATGTTGGTATCGGCACTGACGGACCGGCTTCCAACAACGATTTAGATATGTTTGAGGAAATGCGTCTCGCTGCCCTGCTCGCAAAGGGGGTAAGCAACGACCCGACCGCTCTACCAGCACATCAAGCTGTGAGCATGGCAACCCGACTTGGGGCAAAAGCCCTCCACATTGACCACTTGACTGGCTCGCTTGAAGTAGGAAAGCGCGCCGATCTAATCTTGGTGGACATCACTCCTATTCATAATGTGCCACACTTCCGCCGCGATGGTCAGGCGATTTACGCTCAACTGGTCTATGCAGCCCATAAGAACGACGTAACCGATGTAATGGTCAACGGCAAATGGCTGATGCGCAATCGTCAACTGATGGGCTTAGATGAAGCTGAACTCCGCACACACGCTCAAGAATATGCTCGCAAAATCGACCTGTTCCTGATTCAACGCGAGCAATCCATTCTCTCCAAATTGATAGCCATCGGTGGCGCCACGGAGACTGAAAGCTTTGAGGTTCAAGTGAAAGTCCAGATTCAAGATCCTCAACCGGTATTAGAGGCCATCGCCAACAATGAACTGGAAATCCTCTACTTTCGCCATTACCACGAATATGACACGTATTTCTTCTTCTCTGATCCTCAGCAAGGATACTTACGTTATCGCGAAGACGAAATGCTGGATGAAAAAGGGAATATTACCAATGTTCGCTACCGCCTCACCTTATTAGGCCATCCACGCGAAGCCAGATTTGATGGCGATGTGTTGCTCTCCCGTAGTCGCTATATCGCTCCCGCCACCCATAGTTTACGTTTCTATCGGGAATACTTCAAACCTATCCAGGAAGTCTCAATCGTGAAAGATCGTCTGCGCTGGCGAGTTTTGTTCCAGGGTACGGAGATTTATATCAACCTTGATCATCTTGAAAATCCTAGCTTGGGTTATTTCCTGGAGGTCAAAAGCCGCACCTGGAGCAAACGCGATGCCGAATATAAAGCTGAAATTGCTGCAAACCTCATTCGCTTGCTTGGTGGCTCGCCAGAAAACAATGTCACCAAAGATTATATTGAGATGATTTATCCGGGCTAGGAGAACGCTTCCTTACGATGAATGATTCTACGCAGCTCTCAGAAATCGAATTTGCATCTCATTTAGTTCGCAAAGCTGGCAAAGCGCTGTTGGAGTATTTCCAAAACGGAAAACTTAACATTCACCGGAAGAACGATCACACCTTAGTGACACAAGCCGATCTTGCGGTGGACGAATTGATCCACTCGGAAATTCAGAAAACTTTCGGCGGTGATTTCATCTTGAGCGAAGAGGTCTCACCTGCTATTGAGACTGCTTCTAACAAGGGGTGGATCGTCGATCCACTGGATGGAACCACCAACTTTGCCCTTGGGTTACATTACTGGGGGGTTCTCATCACTCGCGTTGAGCATGGCTTGCCAAGCTTCACCGTCCAATATTTTCCAGCCCTGGAAGAATTCTATCAAGCTCAATTGAACGAACCATCCAGACTGAATGGTCACCTAATTCGGGTGGAAGATGCGAGGAACAGTCAAAGAATCTCCTTTTTCTCCTGCTGTTCTCGCGCTCATCGAAAATACGAAATCAATCTCCGCTACAAAACGCGCATTTTGGGCAGCGCTGGCTACTCCATGGCTAGCATCGCTCGTGGCGCAGCCCGAATTGCCTTCGATGCTCAGGCTAAGATTTGGGATATTGCCGGCGCGTGGTTGCTGGTTCCCCAAGCGGGTGGGGTAATTGGACCATTGTATGGTGATTCTCCTTTCCCTTTGAGGAGGAACTTTGACTATTCCATATACGACTATGCTATTTTAGCAGCCGCTTCACCTCAATTCTTCCAGGAAGGTCTTGATAAAATACATTTGAAACCAACCTCAGTCTAAAGGAGCGAAAACATGGAATATCGTTTTCTCGGTAAAACTGGCTTGAAACTCTCGGCGTTATCATTTGGATCCTGGGTAACCTTTGGCGACCAGGTCAATGAAGAGATTGCCTACGCCTGTATGAAAGAAGCTTATGAAGCAGGAGTTAACTTCTTTGACAACGCAGAAGTCTACGCAAAAGGGAAAGCCGAAATCATGATGGGTAACATTATCAAAAAAGCCGGCTGGAAACGCACCGACCTGGTCATTTCCACAAAAATCTTCTGGGGTGGAGAAGGCCCAAACGATCGAGGCTTATCGATGAAGCACATCATGGAAGGCATGAACGCTTCACTAAAACGCTTGCAAATGGATTACGTCGATCTGGTCTTCTGCCACCGCCCAGACATATACACCCCAATCGAAGAAACGGTATGGGCAATGAATTTGCTGATCCAGCAAGGAAAAGCATTCTACTGGGGTACAAGCGAGTGGAGTGCTGCCCAAATTATGGAAGCGTACGGAGTGGCACGGCGTGAGCACCTTATCCCACCCGTTATGGAACAACCCGAGTACAACATGTTTGCCCGTCAGCGCGTGGAAGCTGAATACGCTCATCTTTATCGTACGATTGGGCTGGGTACAACGATTTGGAGCCCGCTCGCCAGCGGATTGCTGACCGGGAAATACAACGAAGGTATTCCTGAAGGCAGCCGCCTCTCCTTACCAGGTTACGAGTGGCTACGCCAACGCTTTCAAGGGGAAGCCTTTGAGAGAAAGGTGGCGGCAATAAAACGTTTGGCTGGCGTGGCCGAAGAACTTGGGTGTACCTTGGCTCAACTCGCCATTGCCTGGTGTTTGAAAAACCCCAACGTCAGCACGGTGATTACCGGCGCGTCAAAGCCGGAGCAGGTGCGTGAAAACATGCAAGCCCTCGAAGTGGTTCCAAAATTGACCGCCGAGGTGATGGAAAAAATAGAAGAAATTCTTGACAATAAACCGCGGCCCGAAAAAGACTGGCGTGAATAATTTATTGCGGGGGGATATCAAAGGTGGCTTTTCCTGACGATATCCACCCGCGCAGTATCAACCTCTTTCCGAATCGTAGTAACCAGACGCTTACTCCGTTGCGGAGCATCTCCAATATAACGCTCTACAGAGAGTAGTTCCCGCAACTGCGCTTCAGATAGAACCTTGAGCAACCTTGCTTCGTGACAGATAAGCTCAACCAGAGGATTGTCACCCGTCTTACGAATAACATCCCAAGCCTGTAAGGACAACTGGCGTAAAACCTCATGAATCTCCTGGCGGCTTGCGCCAGCCTGGGTAACCGCGACCAGCACCCTTTCGGTAGCAGCAAATGGAGCAAAGCGCTCGAAATTCCGCCGAATGTTTTCTTCCTGGATCACCAAATTCCGAGCCAACCGCAAACCAGTCCTCAAAAGTTCATCCGTGAGCAAGAACATCTCCGGTAATAACGTACGACGGCTTGCCGAGTCATCCAGGGTATTTTCCAGCATGGAGTGCGCAGCATGATCCCAAGCCAGACGAGGAAATTGAGCAAGTTGACGCGCTAACGCATTGATCTTTTCAGCTTGAATAGGATTACGTTTAAATGGCATCGCCGAAGAGCCCACCTGCTTCTCACCAAAAGGTTCGGCCCATTCCGCTGTAACTGCCGATTGAAGAAAACGCAAATCTAGGGCAAATCGGTGTAAAGAAGCCCCGATTCCGGCTAAAAGGTTGGCTATACGAAAATCTTGTTGGCGAGGATACACCTGAGTCGTCACCTCAAAAAAAGGTAGCCCGATCCGCTCGGCTAAACGATTCTGAAAGCGTTGAAGCTGGTCCTCACCCACAAGCTCCATAAACGACGCACTGGTGCCAACCGCCCCTCGAAATCCCTTAAGGCGAAACTCACGCAACGCCACCAGCAATTCCCTCCAGTTCATCCATAAATCCTGAGCATATTGCCCAAAACGATATCCCAACGTAGTCGGCTCTGCTGGCTGCAAATGGGTAAATGCCATAATCGGCAACGTTGCATATCGTTCAGTTTGGACACAAAACACTTCCAGCAGTTCTTCCAGTTTCTGCCGAATCATCCACAGTGAATCATAAACTCGCAACGCATCCGCATTGTCCTTAATATCCATCGAAGTCGCCCCAAAGTGAAGGATACTTCCCCCAAGCGGGCATTGCTCCGCAAAGGCTTTTATGGCTGCCATCAGGTCATGGTGGAGTTCGGTTTCGATCTCGACAATTCGCTTTAAGTCAATCCGTTCCAGATTAGCCTGTAAATCCTGTATTTGGGTGTGACTCACCAGACCAAATTCACTTTGGGTTTCCGCCAATGCCAGCCATAGTTTCCGCCAAAGGAGGTGTTTCTGCCGCTCGCTCCAAATACCCCGCATTTCAGGCGAGCCATATCGCCATGAAAAAGGAGATTGATAATTCAGTCCATCTTCATCCATACTTAGAATCGAATTATACTTAGGGGAAAGAAAAAAGTATAGCGAACAGAACAAACTCTTTCAATCCAAAACTGTGCAAACCCAAAATGACTGACGATCCGTTCAATACCCAAAAAGAACAATTCCAATCCGAGAAATCGATCTCCTTTGCCACTGATCAACTTAAAATTGGATCAACGCTCGCCAACCGCTACTTCATTGAAGGGATTTTAGGGGTAGGGGGAATGGGAGCAGTCTATAAAGCCCGTGATCTGCACTTCCCCAACGTGGTCAAACAGGTAGCTGTAAAAGAAATGATCATCCAAACGCGTGACCCGGTTGTGCGCGCTTCGATCATTCGCAATTTTGAACGAGAAGCGAACTTATTGGCAACCCTCGATCACCCTGCCATTCCCCGCATTTTCGATTACTTTACTGCTCATGACCGCTCCTACCTGGTCTTAGAGCTAATCAATGGCAAAACCCTGGAAGCCCTCATTGAGGAAAACATCCCGATTCCCCAGGTCATCCAGTGGGCAATTGAGATTTGCGATGTCTTGAGCTATCTTCACAATCATCAGCCAGAGCCGATCATCTTTCGCGACATGAAACCTTCAAATGTAATGATCAACCAATACGGGAAAGTGATGTTGATCGACTTTGGGATTGCCAAGCCGTTCCGCGGCGAACAGAAAGGCACCATGGTTGGCACAGAAGGTTATTCTCCGCCTGAACAATACCGCGGTCAAGCCTCACACCTGGCCGACATCTATGCGCTTGGTGCAACGCTTCATCATTTCTTGACCAAGAGAGATCCGCGTTTAGAAGCGCCATTTTCCTTCGGCGAGCGTCCGATCCGACAACTGAATCCCCAAGTTCCCCCAGAGTTGGAAGCGGTCATCTACAAGGCTCTCCAATATGATCCAATGGATCGCTTCCAATCCGCTAAAGATATGAAAATGGCCTTAGAAGCGATCCTGAGCAAAAGAGCGCCAACCTTTTCTCCCCATCAATCGGCAAAGGCGGTAATGCAAAAAGTACAACCTCTCTGGACGTTCCGTTGTCAGGATGAGATCAGAGGCGCCCCTGCTTTTAAAGATGGCTGGTTATTTTTCGGCTCGTATGATCAGTGTTTATACGCCTTGCACGGGAAAAAGGGTGAACTGGTTTGGCGTTATCAGAGCGATGGTCCCATCGTCAGCCGACCAATCATCGAAGATGGAAATGTCATCTTTGGTTCAGCCGATCGGCGCGTTCATGTGATCAACCAACTCTCTGGCAAAATTTTTTGGTCTTATTTTACGGAAGGCGCTATCTATTCCTCACCTGCATTCTCTGGTGGACATATTTTTATTGGATCCGATGATGCTCATCTTCATGCCATCAATATGATTTCAGGAAATGGGGTTTGGAAATTTGATAGCGGGGCTCCAATTCGCACAACACCTTTCATTTACGAAGATTACCTTTTCTTTGGCAATGAATATGGTGATTTCTTGTGTCTCGATTTTCGCGGTGCTATTCGTTGGCGATTTCGGGCGAAAAGGTCAATTACCGGCTCAGCCATTGTGGTCAACGGCACCGTTTATTTTGGCTCTTTAGACGGTATGGTTTATGCTCTGGAAGCAAAAACCGGCTGGCAATTCTGGCGTTTTCGGCTGGGGAAACCTACCATCTCTACTCCTTGTTTGAATGGCAATAACCTGTACATTGGGTGTACAGATGGGAATATTTATTGCATCGACATTGCCAGCGGCAAAGAGCAATGGCGATTTATGACCGAACACCAGGTTACCGGTTCAGCAGTTTTCCATGAAGGAAAAGTATATTTTGGTTCTGTTGATCAACATTTGTATTGCATTGATGGTGAAACCGGCTCATTGATTTGGAAATTCCCAACCGAGGGCCCTATAACCGGAACACCCTTGATCAATCAGGACACGGTTTTTATCGGTTCCACAGACGGGCAAATGTATGCTTTGCCGGCCGTACCTTAATCATGGAGAAAAGCATTGTGAAAAACCCCTTTCAACGATCTCAAGCCAAAAAAATCCAGACGTCGAACCAATCCCCCCAAAACCTCCCATCAACCAGTTCGCAGGTGTATATCCTGGAGCCTCGCTTACAGTCTGCTTTTGCGCAATCTAACGGGATCCAGCGGGAATACAACGAAGATGCAATCTTGACGATCGAGTTCTCGGTTGCCTATCAAGATCTTGTAAGAAACGCCGGTATCTATGCCATCGCGGATGGTATGGGAGGTCACCTGCATGGCGAGATTGCTAGCAAAGTAGCCGTAACCAGTCTAGCTTCCACCCTTATTGAGCGATTACTTCTCCCCCAATTAAATCCTCCAACTCCCCAGCCTCATAATTCATTTCTAAATACTCTGAGAGAATCCGTGCTCATCGCTCATCAAGAAGTGCTTCAGAAAGCCACCGGTGGCGGTACAACTTTGACCTGTTGTTTGATTGTCGCCAAAACCCTGACCATCGCTCACATTGGAGATAGTCGCGCTTATTACATTGGAGAGAACGGAGAGATTAAGCTTTACACCCGCGATCATTCTTTGGTTAAACGACTGGTCGAATTAGGTCAAATTTCCGAACAAGAAGCCCAAAACCATCCCCAACGCAATGTCCTCTATCGGGCATTGGGTCAAACGGATCCAGTTGAGGTAGATGTTTTTTCACTTCCTCTCCCCCCCTCGGGTTACCTTTTGCTCTGTTCAGATGGTTTATGGGGAGTTGTGCCTGAAAACCAAATCGTTCAGACCATTAGACAATCACCTAACTTGCAGGCTGCCTGCAATCGTCTCACCCAACTCGCCAACGAAGCGGGTGGTCCTGATAATATTTCGGTAATTCTGGTAAAATTTTCATCAGCATCTTCTTCCGAGTGAGGTAATGGAAAAATGTCCTATACACTCATTGTCCACATTGCCAATGCCGAGCCAATCGTTGGAGAGGTTGAGGAGCTTCCCAAACCGACTGACAACCTGATTATCCTTCATGAACCCCGTCAAAGAGATGGTAAAGAGGTGCCTTATATCGACCGAGACTCCATGGTAGCCATTTTTCCCATTCATCGCATCAGTTTTATCGAAGTTGTTACCCCTCAGGAAGAAGAAGAAATCATCGGGTTTGTCAGAGAATAAAGGAAACGCTATGGATGAAGTTCACCTAACCAACCGACATATCCTGGTTGTTGATGATGAAGAACGCATGGTGCGCTTTGTGCGTTTAAACCTCGAACACGATGGATTCAAGGTGAGCGAAGCTTACCGCGGCATGGAGGCGATTGACAAGGTACGCACATTGCTCCCCGATTTGGTCATTCTTGATGTTATGTTACCGGATATTGATGGTTTTGAAGTTTTACGCATCATCCGAGAAACGAGTTCCGTACCGGTGATTATGCTTACCGCCAAAGGTGAAGAGGATGATCGGGTGCGCGGTTTAGAGCTTGGCGCTGATGACTACATCACCAAACCCTTTAGCCCCCGTGAACTGGTGAGCCGTGTGCGAGCTGTTTTACGCCGGGTTGAAATGGCAACTCCAGGGGTGCATGGGGTCATTGAAGTTGACGACCGTCTCAAGATCGATTTTGGACGGCGAGAAGTGTGGGTGGATGGCAGGTTGGTCCAGCTACGGCCAACGGAATATCGCCTGCTTTACCATCTGGTTCAAAACGCCGGCTGGGTGTTAACTCACGACCAGATTTTAACCAAAGTTTGGGGATATGAATATCGCGACGAACCCCACTATGTGCGTTTATATATTAATTACCTGCGCCAGAAAATCGAAAAGGATCCGGCAAATCCCCAGTATATCTTAACCGAAAGAGGAGTTGGTTACCGTTTCATTGATTTTCGGCGCCAAAAAGAAGCGGCAACAAAAGCGGAATAACCCTATGGAGGATAGGAAATGGCTAAGCAAAGGATCTTACTGGTAGATGATCATGAAGTAGTTCGTTTGGGATTGAAATCCCTTCTCGATCGACATCCTAACTTTGAGGTGGTTGCAGAAGCCAGCACTGCCAGAGAAGCCATTGAAAAGGTCGCAGCCCACGCTCCAGATGTGGTTGTGATGGATATTCGTTTGCCTGGCGTATCGGGTATCGAAGCGTGTGAAGAGATCGCAGAAAAGTATCCCAACACCAAAGTCATCATGCTAACCTCCTACGCCGAAGACGAAATGCTCTTCTCAGCAATCCGGGCCGGCGCTTCCGGTTATGTTCTCAAGCAAATTGGCGGTGAAGACCTAGTTCGCGCTATCGAAGCTGTTGGAAGAGGAGAAGCGCTTTTAGATCCCGCCGTGACTCAACGCATCTTCCAGGAAGTACGCAAAGCAGCAAAAGAAGAAGAAGCCTCTGCTTTTTCTGCCCTTACCCAGCAAGAACGCCATGTCCTTTTACTGGTTTCAGAAGGGAAAACTAATCGAGAGATTGCCAAAGCGCTCTTTTTAGGAGAAGGTACGGTAAGGAACTACGTATCCAGTATCCTCTCGAAGTTAGGTGTGAGCAATCGCGCTGAGGCAGCCGCGTACGCGGTTGAACACAATTTACGCGATTATTTATAACTCTTCTACCTGAACCTTCTTTCCAAGAGAAAATGTAGCGCGAATCAACGCCTTGCTTAGCTTTCTTCGCGCGATTTTTTCTTGACCATAGTTGTACTCATCAATTTTTATGCTGTTAATTCTGGCTCTCCAAAGCCTTCAAGAAATTTTCCACTGCCCACCCTTTGACGTTTTCATCATACGGCGCAACCAGATACCACCAGATATAACCCGAAGCCTCCTGCGGACCATCTTTTACGACAAAGATTTCTCCTTCATACGCCAGGAAGAGAATTTCACCCTCCAGACCAGGCTTTGCCCGCAAACGCAATCCATCCCCTTGAGTGCCATAGATTTGAACTGAATCACCCAGGCGAATGAGTCCTGGTGAAAGATCCCCATTGAGTGATTGTGTCATGCCATCGGCGGGAGTTAGCGAAGCAGTCGGTTGGAGGGAAGGGGTTAGTGTAGGGGCGGGGATAACCTCAACAATAGCGGTCGGATAGAGGCTGGTCAAGGCAGTGCGTTCACTCCTCGCCAGGGCAATCACTCCCAGGCTCAAACAACAAGCGAAAAGACCTGCACCCAGGAAACCGAGGTAAGGTTTTATTCTAAACATCTATACCAATCAAAGAACCTCAAAAGCGACATGGTACAATACTTGCTAGGAGATTTTATCAGAAATGTCCGCTGAAGTTATCCTGAATGATCGGTATCAACTTCTCGAACGCCTTGGCACTGGCGGTATGGCAGTGGTCTACCGCGCCCATGATCGCCGGCTAGATCGCTATGTTGCTATCAAAATCTTGCGCGAGAATTATTCTCCCGATCCGGCCTTTCAAGAACGTTTTCGGCAAGAAGCGCGAGCAGCCGCTAATCTCTCTCATCCGAATATCGTAACCGTACACGATTTTGGCTATGATCATGGCCGTCTGTATATCGTGATGGAATATGTACCTGGCACCGATCTAAAAAGCCACTTGAAACGTAAAGGACAGTTCTCCGTACGTGAGACTTTATCCTTGATGATTCAAGCCTGTGCCGGTGTCGGCTATGCTCACCGAGCAGGAATTGTCCATTGCGACATCAAGTCCCAAAATTTCATCATCACTCCTGATCACCGCTTGAAGGTGACCGACTTCGGTATTGCTCGCGCCCTGGCGTCCATTCAACCCGAAGAAAGGAGCGAGGTTGTCTGGGGGTCACCGCAGTATTTTTCTCCGGAGCAGGCTGCTGGCTTGGCTCCTTCCCCCGCCTCCGATGTCTATTCGCTTGGCGTTGTTGCTTATGAGATGCTGACCGGACAGCTCCCTTTTCAAGCCTCAAGCGCTGAAGAGTTTGCCCGAATGCATCGTGAAGACCCTCCTCCACCACCTAGTCGTTATAATCCCGCTATTCCTCCAACGCTGGAACTGGTTATTCTAAAAGTGCTTTCTAAAGAACCTTCGGCGCGCTACCGCACCGCCGATCAATTCGGACGCATCCTGGTCAATATTCAAAACGAACTTTATGGCAAACCTGCCCCTGTCCTAAACGACATCCCAAAAACAGGGGAAGCTCCCACCTTATCACAAACCAAACCACCCCAATCCCAAGCATCTCCGCCTCTTGTCGCAACTCGTTCGACAGGCGCCTCTCAACCGATTTCTACCCTCCGTTACGAAACTCACCTTGCGGAACAAAACCCGCCTCTACAGATTGATTGGATCACCATTTTCCTGGGACTTATCACCCTTTTGGCTGTAGGAGGATTAATTCCGCTATGGATCTGGGTTTATTTTTTGTACCAGTAAACTCTGTCCTGGGTAACGGAAGACTTGTCAGAAATCATCTCCAAGGGTATCATTATTGCCATGCGGCGAAAATAAAAATCACGGCAGTCGCCGCGATTTTTATCTACTGGCATCTGAAGAATTGGTTATGATGGAATTACTCACTTTTCGCCAGGGTGCGAATGCACTTGGCACACAATACTTTGCGTATCTTTTTCCCTCCTTCATAAAGGCTCACGACCTGCAAATTCGGGCGAAAGGTGCGATTCGTGGCTTTTTTCGACCACGGTCGATTTTGTCCAAATACGGTTTTCTTTCCGCAATGTTCACATTTAGCCATAAGCTCACTTCCTATCCATTAAACTTAAAGTCTTGCCTTTACAGAGCAGGCGAAGTTTACCATAATTCGCATCTCTTGGCAAGCATGATGGTTAATTATTCCAGAGGTAGTGTATGACAAAAGAAGTCCTTCCCCTTGGAACTATTTACGTATCCCCTCGCGTGATTGCCACCATTGCCTATCAGGCTGCGCTGCAATCCTACGGAGTGGTCGGTCTCGCACATAAAAATTTTTTCTATGGCGTCAGCCATAAACTGGTTAAGGATCCCTTACATGGCGTTGAGGTGCATTACGATGGGGTCGAAATCCGCATTGATATCTATATTATCGTTGAGTACGGTACCCGCATTTCTGCAGTTGCCTCCAGCGTTCGGGACACGGTGCGATATCAGGTTGAAAAAGCCTTGGGACTGCCCGTCGCGTGTGTGAACGTACACGTGCGTGGTTTGCGAATCAGCGAGGTAGATTAACGGTGTGCCCCACATGGCGAGGAGTCGTTTATGAGGATTGAAAAAGAGAGAGGACAAAGTCCAGATCACGCCCCAAGAGCGAAAGAGCAAGTGAACGGAGCAGTTTTGAAGCTCATGGTCGAGGCAGGGTTAACCTGGCTTCGCACCAACCAGCAAATTGTCAATTCATTAAATGTTTTTCCTGTTCCCGATGGCGACACCGGCACCAATATGGTGTTGACCATGCAAGCAGCATACGAGGAAATATCGAATGGCAAAGAGAACAACTTTGGCAAAGTTGCTCACGCCATTGCCCATGGTGCGCTCATGGGCGCCAGAGGGAATTCTGGCGTCATTCTCTCCCAAATCTGGCGGGGATTTGCCCGTGCGGTGGATAACATCGAAACGCTCGATGTTCCCACTTTTGTCAAAGCTCTGGCTTCCGCCAGAGATACAGCCTACAAAGGTGTGGTAAGACCCGTAGAAGGCACCATCTTGACCGTGATCAAGGATGTAGCCACAGCCGCTCAGGAAGCCCTCCCAGAAACCAACGATCTCCTTCAACTCCTGGAAAGAATCGTTAAAGCTGCAGATGACTCTGTGCAGCGAACCCCTGAACTGTTACCGGTGCTCAAAGAAGCAGGAGTTGTTGATTCGGGTGGAAAAGGGCTTTTCTTTATTCTTGAAGGAATGTTGCGCTATGCCAAAGGCATGCCCTTAGATGCACCCACTTCTACCGTAATGCCCATTGCCTCCATGAATTTACAGCGGACAATGGAAATTATTGAACCCGGCCAGGATGTAGAAGTTGTGATTGATTTCCGTCCCTACAATAAACTCGATATTGAAACTTTTTATCGCGACTTAGAAAAAATGGGCACGTCGATTCAATTGGGTGAAGGGGATGGAATCTATCGGCTTCACATTCACGTTTCCGATGGACGGCAGTATGAACCGATTGAATACGTCAAGCAAGTGGGCATCTTCACGAAAGTTGCAATGGAAAACCTTGCCGCTCAAATGGAGCAAAGCGAAGAGAAAAGTGGGATTGCTCAACTGACGCTTGCGCCAGTCGAGCCAGGCCAAATCGCAGCCGTAGCGGTTGCGCCTGGGCCAGGCATCGCCAGAGTTTTTGCCAGTCTCGGCGCGGCTGCCATTGTTCACGGCGGGCAGACGATGAACCCCTCAACCCAGGAAATCCTCTCAGCCTTTGAAAATCTGCCGACAGACAAAATTGTCATATTACCCAATAACAAAAATATCATCCGTACTGCGGAAGCAGCTAAAGAATTAACCGTCAAAAAGGTAGCCGTCATTCCCAGTCGCTCAGTCCCCCAGGGTTTGGCTGCTATTATGCATTTGTCTCCCCATGAAGACTTCAATACCGTCATCAGTGAAATGGAAGAAGCCTTGCTTCAAGTCGAAACTGGCGAGATTACCCGCGCAACCCGCAGCGTTGAAATTGACGGAATCTCAGTCAAAGAAGGTGAATTTATCGCATTGCACAACGGAAATCTTGTCGCCGCCTCGTCCTCCTTGAAGGACATCACCTTAGAGTTGTTGCAAATTGCTCATGCCGATCACTTTGAACTAATCACCTTGTTTTACGGCAAAGATCTCACCAAACAAGAAGCCAATCAGATCGCCGATGAAATCCGCTTTGCGTATCCAGAACAGGAAATAGAAGTACAGGATGGAGGCCAGCCCCATTATTACTTTATTATCTCGATCGAATAAGGATAGCGCTCGCAAAAGTGGGTGATCTCTATGCAAAAAATTTGTATCGTCACCGATACAACCGCCCAATTCCCAAAATTCAAGGATGGGTGGCAAGAAATGGTAAAAATCCTGCCGATCAGTCCGGGAGGAGAGACTGTTCACCCGCATCCACCAGAACGAAGTCGGAGTTCGGTGGAAGACTACGCTCCACATCCCTTATTTCTGGGCGGGGAGGAGCAAAACAAATTAAAAATCTTTCTCTCCGGTTTAGCTTACGAATATCAACAAGTATTTTGTTTATTGCCTACGAAAACCCTTTTCCCTTCCTTTGGGATGGTCACACAAACTCTGGAGCAGATAAATCTGCCCTCAGTTTTTACGATCATCGATACGCGTAGTCTGGGGTATGGATTGGGATGGTTAATTCAGACTTGCGCCGACTTTGTCTGCCGGAGTGTAAACCCCGGTGAAATCAAACGATACCTGCACTACAAAATCCCCCGCATTTATACATTAATCTACCTTCCCAATCTCATTAACCTCAGCCGCTCAAAAATTCTCGACCCCGATCAGGCTTTCATCGGCGATTACCTTGGCATTCACCCCCTTGTATTATTAGAAAACGATCAGATCGTTCCCTATCAAAAAGCCCGCAATTTCAAAAACGTTGCCGATCGTGTTCTCGAATATGCTCATGAATTCACTCGAATCGAATATGTTGGCTTACACTTTGGCATCTCAATTGGCATCTCAGAAAGAAAGAATTTACAAAACCGCTTTCAAATCTTGCTCTCCCAAAACTCGCTCGATACCCAAGTCATGAGTCCCTACCTGAATCACGTTTTAGGTGATCAATCGATTTGTGTGATTTTGATAGAAAGTGATTCAAGACATGAAATCTAAATCCGCGATTGCCATAGTTACCGATAGCACAGCAGATATTCCCGATGAGCTACTGGCACAACATGAGATCTATATGGTAAACAATTACATTATCATCGAAGGAAAAAGCTACGAGGACCGCAAGGACATCTCTCGGGAAGAATTCTACACTGCTTTACCGAACCTGAAGAGCTTTCCTACAACTGCCACTGCTCCATCTGGCATCTACCAGGCGCTTTACGAACAGTTACTCTCACAAGGGAAAGAAGTAATTCTCTCGATCCACGTCTCCGGACGGCTGAGTGGAATTTTGAATGCTGCCTCCGCAGCAGCCAACTCTTTTGTTAACCGCGTCAAAGTCATCGATAGCCTTAATGTCAGTATGGGTTTGGGCTTCCAGGTGCTCGCTGCGGCAGAAGCGGCGCGTCAGGGAGCAAGCGTTGAAGCCATCCTCTCCCTGTTGGATGAGCTTCGCAAACGGATCAAGCTGATAGCGATGCTTGACACTGTCGAATATCTGCATCGGAGTGGGCGGGTATCGTGGGCAAAAGCCCGCCTCGGAGAGTTATTGCGCATCAAACCCTTCGTGGAAGTCCTAAACGGACAGGTCTTAAGTTTGGGGGAAACTCGCACCTATCAAAAAGGGTTTACTCGGATTGTCGAAATCATCCGCCGCATTAGCCCACTGGAAAAGCTGGCTATCTTGCACACCAACGCCGAGGATCGCGCCCACCAACTGCTTGAAGAGATTAAAGACATCCTTCCAACGCAGGTTCTCACTGTAAACGTGACCTCTGTAATCGGATCACATGTTGGTCCGAATGTGCTCGGTTTCACTGCAATTCTCAAATAATCCAGATTTGGCTGGTAAAATTATCCCAATGAAGCCTTCTATCCAGAAACTGTATAACATCTTTCGCATCGAAGTCGAAAACCACTTCTTTAATCGTGCGGTCATCGGTGGTCTTGATCGCATCCTGGAGCGGTGGACAACAGAAGCCCGCCAGGATCAACTGGGCGAGGATGTCATTCAGGAAGTCCAATCCGCTCTGCAACGCTACCCAAAACTATCCACACAAGAAAGATCTCAGACGCTCGAAAGCCTGTGGAAGAGCTTGCAAAGCTCAACCGATGACATACCAGCCTTCCCGCAAGTTGTTTCTGAAAGTACCCCAAAAACAATTTCACAACAGACACCTTTCGTCAAGACTGATCGCCCAAAAGAAGCAAGCGCGGGGATTGAAGGACCACTGGATCTCAAAGCTTTACAAGCCTCAATCAAGGTGTTGCCGGGTATTGGTCAGAAATACGCCAGCGTATTGGCGAAATTAGGCTTATTTACCCTCGAGGATTTACTTTACTATTTCCCGCGCCGCTATGATGATTACTCAAATCTGAAGCCAATTCACAGCTTGCTCTATGGAGAAGAAGTTACGGTCATCGGTGTCATTCAGTCTGTCACAGAGCGAAAGTCGACTTCCAAACGTTCCATTGTCGAAGCCGTGCTCACCGATGGCACGGGTGGAATTCGCATAACGATTTTTAATCAACCCTGGCAAGCTCAAAAGTTACAAATTGGCGAGCCATATGCCGTTGCAGGGCGCATCGATCAATATCTTGGGCGATTGGTTTTCGTCAATCCGGAAATCGAACCTCTGGACAAAGAGTTGTTACACAGCGGCCGCATTGTCCCCGTCTACCGTCTGACGGAAAACATTACCCAACGCTGGTTACGGCGCACGATCAAACAGGTAGTGGATCGCTATGCCCCCAAATTAGTCGATTATATGCCAGCCTCCATCCGGCAGTCAGCTCAGTTGATGGAACTTTCCAAAGCCGTATCCCAGGCGCACTTCCCCGACTCCATGGAAAATCTTGAACAAGCCCGCTATCGTCTCGCATTTGACGAAATTTTCTTTTTACAAATGGGGGTTCTGCGCCACAAATACCAATGGCAACAACGACCTGGCCGTCCGTTCCATGCTCCCCCCTTCTGGCTTGAGCAGTTTAAAGCCATCCTGCCCTATGCTCTCACTCAAGCCCAAGAGCGAGCCTTGCATCAAGCCCTCAACGATTTAGCTTCAGGCAGACCGATGAACCGCTTGCTGCAAGGTGATGTTGGCTCAGGAAAAACCGTTGTCGCAGCCGGTATTGCAGCATTAATCGCCCATCATAACGCTCAATCCGCTATCATGGCTCCAACCAGCATTTTAGCCGAACAGCATTATCGCACATTTCTCAAACTGCTGGCTGCAGCAGAAGAGTCTAACGAGCAGCAAAATCCGGTAAAGCTACCTGCTTCGGCCATTCGATTATTGACCGGCGCCACCCCGGATTCCGAACGAGACAAACTCTTTGAACAACTGGCAAACAATCAGATTAAAATCCTCATCGGCACCCATGCGCTGATCGAAGAAGCCATCCAATTTCACGACTTGCAATTTATCGTTGTAGACGAACAACACCGTTTTGGAGTAGAACAACGGGCGCTGCTGCGCGCCAAAGGGGAAAATCCACACCTACTGGTCATGACAGCAACTCCTATCCCGCGCTCACTCGCCTTGACCATCTATGGCGACCTCGACCTGACCCTTTTAGATGAAATGCCTCCCGGCAGACAACCCATCAATACGTTTGTCGTCTATCCTTACGAACGAGAACGGGTTTATCGTCTCATTGAATCGCAAGTTGAGCAAGGAAAACAAGCTTTTATCATCTACCCCTTGGTAGAAGAAAGCGAGAAAACCCAAAGCCTATCGGCGGTTGAAGAGTACAAACGTCTCCAACGGGAAGTATTTCCGAATCTCCGTTTAGGTTTACTACATGGACGTCTGAAAGCAGAGGAAAAAGAAGCGGTAATGTTACAGTTCCAACGCGGCGAGGTCCAAATTTTGGTCTCGACTTCGGTTGTTGAAGTCGGCGTTGACGTTCCTCAGGCAACGGTCATGGTTATCGAAGGTGCAAACCGCTTTGGATTAGCCCAACTCCACCAGTTTCGAGGCCGGGTCGGGCGCGGCAATGATCCAGCGTATTGCGTCTTGATCCCTGAAACGGCTGACGAAGCTGAGAATGAACGACTAATGGTGATGGCTCAAACCCAGGATGGTTTTGTGTTAGCTGAACATGACCTCCGCCAGCGCGGCCCTGGCGATTTCCTAGGGACGCGACAGTCCGGCTTCGCCCAACTTCGTTTTGCCAACTTTACCAATTTACACCTGATCGAAAAGGTACGAGAGCATTCTCAAGCCCTTTTCAATGAAGACCCACTGCTGTCAAAACCCGACCATCGCCTGCTGGCCGAAAGAATCGATCGCTTCTGGCAGGAAACCACCAGTGACATCAGTTAAGCGTTTTCAATTTTCTATCCTTTACCATCGGATTAAGTGAGGAAGTATGATCCGCGCAGTTTTTCCTGGCACCTTCGACCCCATTCATTTCGGACATATTGACATTGCCAAAAGAGCAGCCAATCTGTTTGATGAACTGGTGATCGCCGTTTACGACCGCCCTTTAAAAACGCTCTTGTTCTCGCCTCAAGAACGCATCCGCATGGCCCAGCAAACTTTTGACGGAAACCCCAAAATTACCGTTATGGGATATAGCGGGTTGACCGTTGAATTTTGCCGCAAAATCAATGCCCAGGTGATTGTGCGCGGTTTACGGGTGTTTTCAGACTTCGAGTATGAATTCCGCATGGCTTTGGCCAACCATCATCTTGCGCCGGAAATTGAGGTCGTCGCCTTCATCACCGCCGAAGAACATACTTTCTTATCATCCTCTACCGTCAGAGAAGTTGCTTCCCTGGGCGGTGATGTGAGCACAATGGTGCCGCCGCTGGTCGCTGAAGCGCTCAAACGTCGTTTCCGCGAGTTGGGCGAAAGCCAACAAATCGTTCCAACGACCTCCTTGCGCGATTGATTTTTTGCAAGATTGGCCTGTATCTTGCAATCTATGTTGACGAAAAGGCAGTTTGCGTGTAATCTATTGATAGTAGATTTAACCTCGCAAAATTAGGGAAGACTCATATGGATATCATGCATTTAATTGATCGTTTGGAGGAAGTGCTTAACGAAAGTCGCCAGTTACCTTTCACCCACAACATCATTGTGGATGAGGAACGAGTCTTCGAAATCATTGACCAAATGCGCGCCTTGATTCCCGAAGAAGTCAAAAAGGCGCAACAACTTCTTGCCCAAAAAGATCGTATCCTAGCCCAAGCTCAGGAAGAAGCCAATCGCACCCTGGCAATTGCCAAAGAGAAACGAGACCAAATGGTCGAGCGTGAGGCCATTGTCCAGGCTGCCCATGCCCGTGCTGAACAAATTCTGGCGGAAGCCAAACTTGAACAAGAAAACACCCGCCGCGAAGCAGATGCCTACGTGTTAGAAACGCTGCGTCGTCTCGAGATGGAACTAGAGCGTTCCCTGACCCAGGTCCGCAACGGCATCAGCTACCTGCAAAGTGAGCGACTTCAAACTACCAAAGAAATCGAATAAACAGGTAACTTTTTAACCCACTTTTTCTCAGGGTATTTTCCCCATTCCTGATTTCTCGACAAGATCACAAAAAAGGATTAGACTTTGTTTCCAGACAAGCTGGATTGCTGGAAATAAACGTTGCTGACTGCATTTAAGCTCATCAATTCAGGTGGTAAACGTGAATCGTTCTTCACTAACCAAATATGCCTGGTTGTCGATTGGGGCTGCCCTTAGCACGATTACGCTCAAGAGTATTGCCTATCTGATTACTGGCTCAGTCGGTTTACTTTCGGATGCTGCTGAGTCTCTGGTCAATCTTCTCGCTGCTATCATCACATTGGTGATGTTGATCATTGCGGCGCGGCCAGCCGATGAGCTACACAATTACGGCCACAGCAAAGCGGAATACTTTGCTAGCTTTGCGGAGGGTTTTTTGATTTTGTTCGCTTCCCTGGGAATTATCTATTCGGCGGTACAACGCATCCTAAACCCTCAGCCACTCGAACAAGTCCCTTTAGGATTGATCGTATCGGTGAGTGCTTCTCTGATCAATTATTTCGTTGCCCAAGTGTTACTCAAAGCCGGCAACAAATTCAACTCGATCAGCCTCGAAGCAGATGCGCATCATCTGATGACCGATGTTTACACCTCGGCTGGGGTACTCCTTGCTGTGGGTATTGTTGCAATCAGCGGTTGGTTTATCCTGGATCCAATCATCGCCTTACTGGTTGCTCTAAACATACTCCGCACGGCTTACGCTCTGTTGAAACGCTCCGTCTATGGTCTGATGGATACTGCGCTAAGCATCGAAGACCAACAAACTGTTCAGACTATTTTCGAAAAATATCGCTCACAGGGTGTTCAATTTCATGCCTTACGTACCCGCCAGGCGGCCGGACGACGTTTTATCTCTTTTCACATCCTTGTTCCAGGTCACTGGTCAACCCATCGCAGTCACCATCTGGCTGAAGAAGTAGAAGCTGACATCCGGAAATCGCTCAACGGCGCAACGGTTTTTACGCATCTTGAACCGGTTGATGATCCACTCTCCTACCAGGATATCGAAATCGACCGCTAGCATCTGGCCATTTTCTTCAAGATGGTGAACGTTCCTGTTCGACAAAACACTTTTGGATAAGCCAATCAACCAAGGCAGGCACAGTGCGGTTGAGCCAGATAACGGACTTCAGGTAGCCTGGCAGGATCACACTTTGGCGTGGATGCTGGATTAGCTGAACCGTTGCTTCAGCGACCTTATTAGCAGTGAGACGCATCCAGCGCGGTGTTGTAATGCGGGTCTTCCGCTCAATCCCTGCCTTCTGGGCAAATTCAGTCTCAACTCCCCCTGGATAGACCCCCGAAACATGGATGCCATAATGGGCAACCTCCCTTCTAAGCGCCTCGGTAAAACCGTGTAAACCAAATTTGCTGGCTGCATAAACACTATAGGTTGGCGTGGCTATCCAGGCTGCAAGCGAAGCGATGTTAATAATGTGCCCGGCTCGATTGGCAATCATGCCGGGTAGCAACTGTCTGGTGAGTTGAATCGGGGCGACCAGATTGACTTGAATTTGAGCTGCAATATCCATTTCACCATCCAATCTCTCCAACCAGTTCAACCGTCCAAAGCCGGCATTGTTGATCAAAACGTCAACCCGCCCAAAAAATTGCACAACGGTCTGGGCGACCATCTGCACTTGCTGCCATTTTGCCAAATCGGCCTGAATGGATAAAACCCTGACCCCATAGGGTTCACACTCCTTGCGTAACGTTTCTAATCGCTCCAACCTGCGGGCAGTTATTGCCAAATCATAGCCCTGTTTGGCAGCCAGACGAGCAATCTCTGCTCCAATTCCTGACGAGGCTCCCGTAATTAGAAGTACCGTCATGTTGAGTCACTCTCCAAATATAAATCGAGGTTTTTCCCATTATAAACGTCATCTATAACAATCTCAGCAGATCAAAGAGAATCCCCTCATGGTTGACAAGCCCCGGATACCTTTTTAAGGTTAAAATAATACCAATGAACGCCATAGAGGAAACGGTATCATTTGCTGAGATCGTTTCTCCGTTTGCTGAGCAAATCCTTCAACACCTTCTCTATCAGAGCAATCGTAACGACTGCGCGCCCTTCACCATAGCTACCCTTGTTCATGCATTCACCGGCCAAAGGGTCAACCCCCTGGAACTTGCCCTAGAGATGAACAAGCCGGTCTGGCGGGGTATTAGACCGGTAATTCGGCGCATTCCCAATTGGGCAACCTTCCCTTGGGGAATTGTGGATGTCCTGCGGCAGTTTGGTATCTCAGCCCGCTGGCGATTCTTGATTCAGGTAGAGGAAGTGGTTGAACATCTTCCCCATCCAATCCTTTATCTACCGATCCTGCTCTCCTGGCATCCACTATGGGCGCATGTCATGACTCTGATTGCGTATCATCCTGCACGGGGATTTGGGTTTGCCAATACCCAATTGGAAGGGGCAAAGGTGGATTGGTTGGAGGAAACTCGGTTTCTAAAATTATGGAATGCCACTTACCATTGCACAGTCATCGTCACGCCCTGAAGGAATGGTTTGGCAATCGGTGTGGATAATTGAGCGGAAATCTGTGGAGGGAAAAAATGGATTTTGAGCTAAACCCCGAACAACGAATGTGGAAAGAAGTTGTTCACGACTTTGTCGCCCGAGAGGTCAAGCCAAAGGCAAAGGAAGTGGATGAAAACAGCGAAGTGAACTGGACAGCAATTCACAAAATGAGCTCCCTGGGACTATTGGGTTTAAATGTCCCGGAAGCGTACGGCGGGGCTGGAGTCGATGCCATAAGTGCAGCTATCGCTATTGAAGAGTTAGGGTGGGGTTGTGGCAGCACTGCTCTCTCCATTGCAGCGCACAATGGATTAGGTTGCGCCCCTCTGGCTCTATTTGGCGCCGAGGAACTCAAGTTGACCTATCTACCCATTGTGACAAGTGGGCGCCGCCCGGATGGCAGCTCAAGCGGATTAGCTGCTCTGGCATTGACCGAGCCGGCGGCCGGATCTGATCTGCGCGGCATCAGTTGTCATGCTCATCTTGAAGGAGATCATTGGGTAATCAATGGAACAAAGATGTGGTGCACCAATGCCGGAATAGCAGAATATATTATTACCTTCGTGCGTCATGATACCGATCGAGCTCCGGATCAATTCAGTCTGATCCTGGTGCCCGGAAACCAGACGGGTTTACACATTGATCCTCCCGAAAAAAAGATGGGGTTGAAAGGGTCGCCCACCCATGCAGTCACATATCATCAGGTGCGCGTACCACAAAACCATTTGCTGGGAAAGCCGGGGGATGGCTTACGTCAGACCCTGCAGGTATTGGATGGCGGTCGCATTGGAATCGCCGCACTAGCCGTCGGGTTAGCCCAGGCAGCCTTCGAGGCAGCGCTTAACTATGCCAAAGAGCGAAAAGCCTTTGGGCAACCGATCGCCGAACAGGAGGCCATTCAGTGGATGTTAGCCGATGCCGCCACCGAAATCCACGCCGCCCGGATGATGGTGTATTACGCTGCCTGGTTGAAGGATCAAGGAAAGCGCTTCACAAAAGAGGCTGCCATGGCAAAGCTCTTTGCCAGCGAAATGGCAGAAAGGGTTTGTCGCAACGCCATCCAAATCCATGGCGGGTATGGCTACAGCCGGGAATATCCGGTTGAGCGCATCTACCGGGATGCAAGGTTAATGACGATTGGGGAAGGAACCAGCGAAATCCAACGCCTGGTTATTGCCCGCCAACTGCTCAAGGCTTAACCTCAAAGCTCAGAGAGCGGTTCATTTCAGGAGAACACGATCTGGAAATAACTCAAGTTGAAAATCTATAATATTGAAGAAATCTATCGGATGCGCAAGTTTTCCAACGCACCCAATTTTGATCATCCTTCAATCACCGGCTGCTACTGCGGTATGGTAATCCAATACCTTCCAGGCTTGCGGCGGCCAATAGACAATCCAGGCTTTGCCAATAACGTTTTCGAACGGCACCATTCCCCAGCTATGGGAGTCTGAAGAGCGGTTGCGGTTATCTCCCAGCACAAACAAATAACCCTGCGGCACCGTATAGGTGCCCTCGTAATCTGGTGGGGCGCTGATATATGGCTCAACCAAAGGTTGTTCGTTGACATAAACTACTCCTCCACTCACCCGCACCACATCACCGGGCAATCCAATCACTCGTTTGATATACGGCTCTCGTTGTGGATCGGGAGGGTATCGGAAGATAATGATGTCCCCTCGCGAAGGCTTGCCGAACTTATAGGCAAGTTTGTTGACAATCACATAATTCCCTGCCTCTAAGGTAGGAAGCATACTGATCGACTCAACTCGAATGCGCGCTGATACAGCGTTGATCCCAAAGTAGAGCAATAAAGACAAAAGAATCGTCTCAATAATATCCAGCAAGGTGCGCTTAAGCTTTCCAGGCTGGTCTTGATCATCTTCTGGAGAAATATCTGGCACAATCTCAGAACGAAACTCTTCCATACCGTTAGTTCAATTTCCTTTGCTATGATTTTATCTTAAGTTTTGAGAGGTATGACCCTGCTCGGCTGCTGCATCTTCCCGCAATAACTGGACGGCATGAGGGATCACCGGTAAAGCAATCTCGAAACTCTGCACAGCTCCCTTTGGGCTTCCAGGTAAATTGATCACGAAAACCCGTTTGCGGATTCCAGCGATGCCGCGCGAGAGCATCGCGTGAGGGGTAATTTTTAAGCTGGCTGAACGGATGGCTTCAGCAATGCCGGGCACCGGACGCTCGATGATCGCAGCAGTGGCTTCGGGAGTTACATCACGAGGCGCGCAGCCAGTTCCACCCGTGGTCAGGATTACATCCATTGCGTCCGTGTCACACCAATCCTTTAAAATCTTTTCGATAGCTTTTTGTTCATCAGCTACGACCCTGTATTGGACAACTTTTCCGCCGTATTCCTCAATAGCTTTTTTTAAAGCCGGACCACTGACATCTTCCCTTTCCCCTCTAGCCGAACGATCCGATACGGTAAGAATGGCAAAACGGATCTCACTCAAGATTTTTACCATAGGTCAGTATCTCCATGCGTTGCCAGCCGCGTTTTTCATAGAATTGCTGAGCCATTTGATTTTCAGGGGTCACCAAGAGGTATGCCCGCCGGCAGCCAATGGCTTTAAGACGCTTTTCTAATTCCCCCATTAATGCGGTTGCAATGCCGCGCTTCCGTTCTGCTTGATCAACAGCTAAATGATATATCAGGCCTCGCCGACCGTCAAATCCTCCCATCACCGCCCCAATCAAACGACCTTCTTTTTCGGCAACCAGAAACAATTGCGGGTCGCGTTCCATTTTCTTGGCAATCTCAGCAAATGTATCGGAAACCCCAAGATGAACCCCTTCACCGGCATTGCTCCATAGTTCTATCACCGCCTGGTAATCGGCTGGAAATTCAAAGGTACGAATTGTGAATTCAGCCTCACTCATCTTCTTGCCCTACCAACCTCCGCCATTTGCCATGAAGTCCATCGTCGGTCACACCGAAAAACCAGCGAAAGCCCTCTGCAGAGCGGCATACCAGATCATAGCGATGTTGACCACGCTTTCCTCGTTTTGCCAGCAAGCCCAAATTACCCATCCAATGAATCTCATTTGGGTCTTTTGGCAATTTGGAATACATTTCAATGGCATACTGCCACAGCCGCCGGGCGGATCTTGAGGTGACATTGCGAACCATATTCCCATTTCTCAGGTCTCGCAAGGTGTAAACGCGTTGTCCGCCGCGCTCGCTCATCGAAACAACTTCCACTCCTGTTCGAGGGGGTGCTTCCTCTTCGCCAGATGGCTCATATGGCAGCAATCCCTCTCCACTTTGGTCAGATGGTTCGGTCACTTTAGGAGTTATGGAAGGGGCTAACTGCAAACTTCGCTTGACCAGGTTTACGATTTCATCGCGCACTGCCAGCCCTGTCTCCCCCTCAAAACGGACATAAATTTTATTCTCGTCAAGGGCGTACGGCGGCTCATCGCCGCGGGGCACGAACACCCGCACAATTTTCTTATTGCCACTTTCCATCGTGTCCAGAGTAAATTGTAGCGGAGGATTGATGCGCTTGCTAATTTCGCGCTCTAAAATCTGCATTACCGCTTCGCTATCCGCCACGCCGGCGATAGGTTTACGGATGTCACGCCCCACTCCAAGATAGAGTGTGCCGCCATTGGTATTGGCAAAAGCACATACATCTGCCAGGATGCTATTGAGTTTTCCTCCCCGGGTCTCAAAGGTTTCATAAAAGTCTTGAATGATATTTGGACCTTCCTCCTGCAAACTGCGGATCAGGTCATAGGGTGGTTCTTCAGTCACCCGGCGCGGGCGGGTGCGCGTGAAATCCTTGCTTTCAAAGAGTTCTTTAAGAGCTTCAAAGCTGACTTCCGGGATAAGAACTTCGGTTGGTCGGTCACCCACGCCCAGATGCTTTTTTTTCTGAGGGTCGATTGTCAAACGATGAGCATCTGATCCCTGGATGCAATGCATCCGTCTGGGATATTCGGGTTTACTGCCGTTAAAGAAGGCTGCCGTAGAATTGCGGCTCTTATTTTCCAAATCGGTCACTTCTAAGGCGTGTAGATTTTCATCCTGGGTATAAGCGATTTTTGTTTGCCCACCCAGGGGAAATCCACGCATTGCCACGCCATTGCTCGAGTTGGCATGGGCGGCAATCACAATTCCACCCGCCTGGCGAATCAAACGATAAGCGGTTAATACATCCGCGGTCGCCCCTACGGTCGCCGAGCCAGTATCAAGTTGATCCGATGGAATGCGCAGATCCAGCAGTAAATGTTCTATCTCTCGACTGGATTTTTGAGGTGAGAAAATAGCCAAAATATGAAAACCAAATGTAGCGGTGAACTCAAAGCCAGGCAGAATGAGTATCCTGTCCTTCAAACGTCGATACTCATTCAGACGCTCTTTTTCTTCGGGCAGCAACCGATTTAACCGTTCCAGCAGTTCTAACTGCTCAATCTCTTCTTCCAAGCGGCGATAACCGGCAACGGTGTTATGATCTGTGAAAGCAATGATATCCAGTCCACGCGCTTCAGCCCGTTGAAGGATATCCAAAAAAGTGACTTCCATTTGTTGATAATCACTGGAAGCCGGGGTATGAATATGCAAATCAATTGTGCGCCACTGCATGGTGGCGGGAAAACGTTTTTTGACCACGAATTTATTCACTTCCTAATAAATGATGGACTTTCCTCAATAATTCATCGGGCATAAAGGGCTTCATTAAGAAGTCATCCGCGCCTACATTGATACTTTCGGATTCTAAAGGCATACCCGATGACATTAGCACTCGAATCGCCTCTCTTTTCGAACGCAATTTCCGCACGAAGGTGAAAGTATCTCGACCATGAATATTGACGTCAAGAAAGACTAAGTCAGGCTTCTGTTCGATCAATTGACTCAAAACGGTGTCTTCGGGCTCGATCGAACCCAAAGACACCACCTGGTAACCTTCCATGCGCAACAGTTCTCCCAACAAAGTGCGCATTGCTTCGTCATCTTCAATCAGGACTACTTTGGGCGACGACATGTTCTTTGGTTTCCTTTCCCTTGCGCGAGGTTCGCCTTGTCTTTGGCCGGCTTTCTTTTCCATTGCTGCTTGGCTCCTGCTTTTGTTCAACAATCGGCAGGTCCAAAGCTGCTTTCAGGACATCGTCAACGGTATCAACAAAGATAAATTGGATCGTTTCCCGCACTTCTTCGGGTAAATCTTCTAAATCCGGTTTGTTTTTCGAAGGTAAAATCACCGTCCTTAGGCACGAACGATGAGCAGCCAATACTTTTTCCTTGATACCTCCAACGGGCAGGACTTGACCACGCAGGGTGATTTCGCCGGTCATGGCAAGGTCAGGACGCACAGGTCTATGCGTCAGAAGGGAAACCAAAGCAGTTGCGATGGTGACTCCCGCCGAAGGGCCATCTTTCGGTTGTGCTCCAGAAGGAATGTGCAGGTGAAGATCAATCTTTTCGAAAATTTTCGGATCAATGCCATAATCCTGAGCCCGTGAGCGAACGAAAGATAAAGCAGCCCGGGCCGATTCTTGCATCACATTACCCAAGGAGCCTGTTAATTGAAAGCCTTTAGAGCCAGGCATGGAGGTAGCTTCGATAAACAAGATGTCGCCTCCTACCGGAGTCCAGGCCAAGCCGGTGGCAACGCCTGGAATCGAAGTCCGTTCGGCGATCTCCTCTGTGTCAAAATACTTCTCTCGTCCCAAAAACTCCTTAACTCGTTCGGCAGTAACTTCAACAGAAGTTTCTTTTCCTTCAGAAATACGGGTAACCACCTTGCGGCAAACTGCCCCAATCTCGCGCTCTAAATTGCGCACCCCGGCTTCGCGAGTGTAGGAGCGAATGATCTTTTCCAGAGCATCATCGGTAAAGGAAATCTCTTCCGGTCGCAAGCCGTTTTCTTTGATCTGGCGTGGGATTAAGTAATGGCGGGCAATGGCAATCTTTTCTTTATCGGTGTATCCGGAAAGCTGAATGACCTCCATCCGATCGCGTAAGGGGCCTGGGATGGTTTCCAGGGTGTTGGCAGTAGTGATAAAGAGGACCTGAGAGAGGTCAAAAGGCACTTCCAGATAGTGATCGCGGAATTCATAATTCTGTTCCGGATCCAACACTTCCAGCAGGGCAGAAGCCGGGTCTCCATGAAAGTCAAACACTAGCTTATCTACCTCATCCAGCATAAAGACCGGATTACGCGATTCAACCCGGCGTAAGGCTTGAATAATCCTTCCGGGCATGGCGCCGATATAGGTCCTCCGATGGCCGCGAATTTCTGCTTCATCGCGCATCCCGCCTAAGGAAATGCGTACAAACTTACGTCCCATCGCCCGTGCGATCGAACGACCCAGCGAGGTTTTCCCGACTCCAGGAGGTCCAACAAAGCACAAAATTGCACCCTCCCGCACGCGGCGGATTTCATCTTTTTCTGTGCTCTCCGTTCTATCCTCACCTTCACGGTCGCTCTCTTCTCCTGCTCGTTCCAGACGGCGTTTGCGTACTGCCAGATACTCTAAGATGCGTTCTTTGATGTCCTCCAACCCATAGTGATCTTGATCAAGCACCTGACGAGCATGGGCAATATCCAGATTATCCTCGGTGGTTATAGACCATGGCAAACTGACCAGCCAATCCAGATAGGTTCGAATCACGCCATATTCGGCTGCTGCGGTTGGCAAGCGCGCCAAACGGTCCAGTTCGCGACGGGCTTGTTTTTCTGCCTCTTCAGGCATTTTAGCCGCTTCGATTTTCTGCCGAAACTCCTCTACCTCCTGCTGCTGTTCATCAGCTTCGCCAAGTTCTTTCTGGATCGCCTTTAATTGTTCACGCAAGAAGTACTCCCGCTGCACTTTTTCAATCTCAGAGCGGGCTTCATTTTGAATCTTTTGTCCAATCTCCAAAACCTCGATTTCCCGCGCCAAGATACCCACCAGTTTGTGCAACTTTTGTGAGACGGAATCGAGCTCCAAGATAGCTTCTGCATCACTCAAATCCATGCGTTGGAAATTGGCTATGGTGTAAACGATTTGGAGGGGGTCTTCCAGCGAAAGAACAGCCGCCACTAGCTCGCGCGGAATCGAGGGAATCATCTCGGCAATGTGTTCAAACTGGGAACGAGCATTGCGCGCTAAGGCTTCGATTTCGGTACCTTCTTCGACGGTCTCGGGGCGAAGCTCAATGCGCGCTTTTAAGTAGGGCTCTTCCTGGACGTATTCCGATGTACGGAAGCGCGAAATACCCTGCACAACAAGACGAATAGTTCCATCTGGAGCGCGGAATAATCGATGCACAATGGCAGCAGTTCCATATTCATATAAATCCGGAGGATTCGGTTGTTCCAGTTCCGGATTTTTCGATGCCACCAAGCCAATCATGCGCTGTTCAGAGGTGACAACATCATCCACCAGACGAATCGAGCGGGGCTGCCCGATCGTCAACGGGACAACAGTTTGCGGATAAACCACCAACCCTCTGAGGGGTAAAATTGGCAGGATTTCGGGAATATCTCCTTCGGGTTTGGTTTCCCCATTTAATGGCGTCGCAGAAGATGATTCACTTTTCTCGGTGTTTTCAGAGCTCGGCGGCAAAATCACTTCGTTGAAGAGGATTTCATCGCCGTCGAAATAGCCAAGCAATTCCATCATATCGGTCAACCAACGTGTTGCAGACATGTGTTCCTTTTCGAATTTTCAACCCCAAACAAACGGCTCCGAACGAGAATGGTTCTCATTTCCGTATCGGAATGTGCTGTGGAGCTTTCTTGGGTAAAGTGATCCGCAAGAAGCCCGCCTGATAAACGGCCTCAATTTTTTCAGCGTCTATAGCAAATGGCAACTCTACATCACTGACGAACTCACCAAAACGGATCTCCATTTGGTGATAGGCGCGGCGTTCAGGGGGATCAACCCGCAACCCGCGCACCGATAGATACTTCCCATCCAGCAAAATTGTGAAGTCGTCTTCACGCATCCCGCCGATTTCAATTCTCACGATGAGTGCTTCTTCGGTCTCATAAACATCGGTCGGCGGCCGCCAGATATGCGGCCGCACCGACAGATGCCAGTGAGGCAGTCCCTCACCTAAATGCTGATAGCTCTCTAAAATATATACCCCTGGTTTAGAAATGCTTGACTTTAAATGCAATTCCAACATGCAATGCCCTCCATCCGTCAAAACGACCAGCAACCATCAGCCAAGTGCTGTCCTTGCAGCGGCTAAAACAGCCTCATAATCCGGTTCATCCCCAAGGGCCGGCATATAGGCAACATAAGTCAGGACGTCGTTGCGATCGACCACAAAGATTGCGCGCCGCAAGATGCGGAGCTCTTTGATCAAAACGCCATACTTTTCACCAAATTCCCCGCTCATGTGATCGGATAAGGTCAGAACGCGTTCCACCCCTGCTGCACCGCACCAGTTCTTCAAGGTAAACGGCAAATCCATACTGATCATCTCAATCACCACCCCATCCCCCAATTTACTGGCTTCTTCGTTGAAGCGGCGGGTTTCGCGGTCACAAACCGAGGTATTCAGACTGGGAAGTGACCCAATAATGCGTACCTTTCCCTGCGTGTCAGCGATGCCATGCAAGGCTTTCCAGTCCATTGTATGAACCGTAAAATCGGGCGCTGTTTCTCCGACTTTCAGATCATCACCGACCACCGTAACGTCATTTTCTTGAAATTTCAGGATTCCCTTTCTTTCTGTAGCCATTTGATACCATCCTTCGATAACAATAAGTTTTCTTGATTTGCTCAGCGATTGTTGCTGGCTTCCAGCGCCCCAGGCGGGATTCGAACCCACAACCGTTAGCTTAGAAGGCTACTGCTCTGTCCATTGAGCTACTGGGGCGTTAAATTAATGTCCTCGTTCTTTATCTTCAGGATTCCATTACCGGCCGTAAACCCCGGTAGACGCGGCTCCCCGATAAAACACTCAAAATGGTTTGAGCGGGTTTCCCCAGGCGTTCACTCAATTCTATCGGGCTGAGGGGGGTATTGCCGTTCGCCAGAAATACCCGAAAAATTAAATCTACCAGTGGAGTGCCTGGGGCCAGGAATTCAGGTTGCTTCGCACAGTGTTCGATCAAAAGGTGCTGTAAGCCATTGACCGGTTGCACTTCTGCAGTTTGAGGGTCAACCCAATCGATCATTTCATCCGCAAATCCCTCGCTAAACAGCTTTTGATGCTCTGGACACAAAATATTATACAGGTACACGTGCCAGTCACGGTCATTCTGCTGCCACCACTCGTAATCAATATGAAAGCGAGTCTGAAGGGTAGGTTTTGAGATCAAAGGACGCTTTAGATCGGCCAATTTAACTCCTCGCCAATTTTTTAATTCTCATCGCCTTCGGTGTAGCGATAATGCTGGTCGCCGACATGCACAAACCACGGCCGTGAGTTCAGCAGGGAGAGGATTGGGCCAGGCGGAGAGCGACGCAGGAGATTCACCGCGGCATAAAGTTCACTGGCGTGGGCATGTCCCTGCGGATTTAATTTCGATAACTCCCGCAACATGCTGACAACGGTTTTTTCAAAGGGAGTTCGCTCTCGCATGTTTTTATCCCAGGCTTCGTCAACCCCTTCGACATCCGGCACCATAATCGCCATCCGTTCATCGAATTGGGCAGTGACGTTATGCTTCAACATGGCGAAGACAATTCCTCCATCCGAACCCACCAGCACCGTGCGAACCCATTCTCGCCCAGGTCGGCGAGCCAACCGGGTTAGAATTACTTCACCAGCTTTCTTACCCCGTTGAACTTTTACAAAACTTCCAGGCATTAGTCCCCGCTTTTCATACCATTCCTTCAGCCCGTAGACATAGCCATAGGTACGCACCACCCAAGCCGGAAAGCGCTCATCGGTTTCTCCATCTACAATGGTAAAGCGGATACGCGGCGCTTCATAGGCAGTCGGAAAGAGAAGGCGTGTCTGCGCCGACAACGGCAAGGTACCCTCGCGCCAATGGGGATAAATCAGGCTGATTTGCGCCTCATCGACTTTGGCAACTCGGTGGGGCGGTGGCGACAATTCATCCTGTAAACTCGCTTCTAGCCGCAGCATCTCATCGTTAAAGAGCGAGCGGTCCTCTTCAAGCGGAAAATATTTAAGGTGTAAGGGAGGCTCCAAAACCGCATCTGGCTCCAGTCGCTTGAGAAACCATAAAACTTCGCCGGCAGCGCCAACCTCATCGAAGCGGGCATCCTCCTGTAAGGCATAATCCATCGAAAATTCGAGCAGTTTCGGATTGACGGTGCTTTGCAGTTCGATCTGTTCCAGAAGTTTTCCCGTGGGTAGCGGCCCGCCTCCTGCCATGTCCAGAACCGCCTCCGCCAAATTCAGATGACCGATATTGATATCCACCAAAAGCGCGCGTGGAAACCACCTTCCGGCTATCTGCACAAAATCGGAATGGTCTCGTAAGCCTTCGCTTAGACGCCGACTGAGCAGGTCTCCATACGTTTCGAGAATAGCCTGTTTATCAAATTGCCCTTCATCTTCTTCAACTTGCGGTGGTCGATTGAGAAGGTGATGATCCAGGCCGGCTGCAAATTCACGGGTTTCACCTTGATCGAACTGGACTTTAATGACCTCGAAAGGACCTAAATCCGGATTGCGACCAGGACGAACACCGATCACCATCCCTTTTCGCCAGCCGAACGCCGGGAAAACCAGGCGTTGTCCTTCTTGATACCGCTCTTTTGGGAGATAGAGTTCACATCCTTGACTGCGTTCAAACTCCTGAGCGATTTTCTCCTGCCGGATGCGTTCCTCGACCAATACGGAGAGTAATTCGGCTGTTGTCGATGGCGTTTCGTTTTCTAACAGATAATTGTATAAAAATTCAATGTCCTGATCCCGCAGTTCAAACTGTTCCCAATAATCCTCTTTTAGGGTTGTCGAAGCAATAACCATCTCTTTCTTGCCTTGTCTATATTGAATCGCCAAATTTTCCTTTCATTTTCTCCAAAAATTAATTATACTCTATCCATGAGTCAATCTTTCCGCATTCTCGAATTTTTTAGAAAAATCTTACAGCAATCCAAAGGGGTTGTCCTCTATCGCTCGAACAACCCGATTCTGTGCAACTTCATTTTAGAGACCCTGCAAGAAAATAACATCCCAGCCTATCTCTCACAAGAAGCCGTTGGACAGCATATCTATCCGGTCAATATTGGCAAGCTAGCTGAGTCCGAAATCATCGTTGCCCCAAAAGATTTGCCTCAGGCAAAAGAATGCTTGGAAGCGCTTTTGGCACAGATAGAAGGTAGCGAAATCGAGCAATCCGATGAAGAGAATAACCCCCGATTTTTGGATCAGGGAAAGGTTTGACTGAGCCAGTCCAGCGGGTCTACTTGAACACCATTTACCCAAACCTCAAAATGAAGGTGAGGCCCCTGCGAGCGACCAGTTGAGCCTACCAGACCGATCAATTGGCCGGCTTGGACGCGGTCTCCCACCTGAACGTAAATTTCTTTCTGATGGTAGTATCCGGTATAAACTCCCCAACCATGGTCAATCATAGTTGCATTCCCACGCACGGTTAAGAGACCGGCAAAAACCACAACGCCATCCGCCGGAGCATAGATTTCAACGCCTTCTTTGCCGACAATATCTAAACCGGTGTGAAAGTAATCGTAGGTGCCGCCGTTATATGAGCGGCGATTCCCGAAGCGAGAAGACCAGCAATCTCCAGTAGTCAAACAATAATCTTTTGAGAGCGGCGAAGGAAAGACAAACTCGCCCTGCCAGTATTTCTGCGGCGTAAAGGCTTGAGCATACGAAGCCCACAATTCATTTTCCGGTTCAGTCACTGCGGGATCGATGGTTTCCGGGTCCACGGTGAGCGGTTTATCGTAAGGATAATCGACCTTGCCAACATTGACCATCTGAGAGACAGCCAAAAGGGTTGGTTCTGCAGAGGCCAATTGAATTTCAAAAGGATATAAGCCTGGCTGCGCCATGGCATGGACACCCACTAATAAGACATATTCTTGAGGAGCTTCTTCCACAAAGGGAATGGTTTGATCCATAAAACTGGCTTGTAGATTCAAACCTGCTTTCGCCCTAAGGCGAATCACGGCTGTTTTTCCCTGCAAAAAGCGCTGCGGAGAGAAATTGATTTCGGTGAAAGGACAGGTTAAGGCGCTCAACTCTTCATTGCTAATATCGCCAAGCCCTTGATAGGGTTCGCCTGGTAGGATTTGAATTGTCTGCGTAAGCTGATTTTGAGCGACCAGTTGCCAGGGGTTGGCCTGGGTTAGGATAGCAAATTCCAATGGGGAGAGATCCGCTGGGAGAAGATAACAAGGCAAGGGAAAGACACCAAGTTGCTCCTCAGGCAAGACCAATGACGCTCCGACATACAGTTCGTTGGGCGTAATAATATGATTCAGGCGAGCTAATAATTCAAGCGGAATTTGGTACTTGCGGCTGATCCACTCCAAATTCTCCCCATACGCTAAAGGCAGGCTGGTTAGCCGACCGGAGAACCCTTCCACTGCCGGTATGGTCAATTCCATCCCCACCATGAGTTGGTTGGGGTTTTGGATATTGTTCACAGCGGCCAGCTCAGTTACCGACACCCGAAAACGTTGCGCAATGCTCCACAACGAGTCGCCTGCCTGCACGAGATACGTTGCTCTATCAGCCGGGCTTTGGGCGCTCACCGATAGGATCGGCGCAGCCAGGATAGAAATCAAGATCAACCAGTGTAACCACCTGACAACCATATTTCAACCACCTACGCAACAAGAAAGTCAATCAACTCTCCTTCGGCAAAGTCATCGAAACGGTCGGGATGGCATTCGATGACATATTGGGCGGCTTTTTGAGGGACGAGGGCAAATTGCCACGGGTGAGCAATTTTTCGATCGACCACCTGCCGATGTTCATCCAGCCAGATCACTGCTAATTTGAAAGAAACACCGATCATGTGAATTGAAGTTTCTAGTCGGCTCGCCTGAGGATACCAGAACAGCAATCCCCGATCGAGCGACGGCGGAGGCGATAACAGAAATCCTCGCCCGCGCGACCAGTAGGTGCGACAGACTTTCAGAGACAACGGCGGATTGAAAGGCTTTTGGCCCCGCCCAACCTTTACCCAAGCAGTCGAATGCATAGACATCCCGCAAGGCTAACTTTGGTCGCCCAAAACTTTCGCTACGCTATCCAGAAGCTCTTGGGGAGTGAAGGGCTTGGAAAGATAATCATCCACTTTCGCAATTTCCAATCCCAAAACTCGGTCGATGTTCTGCGCCCGAGCCGTAATGACAATGACCGGTAACGAGCGGGTGCGGTCATCGGCGCGCAATTGATGATAGACATCCCAACCATCCATATCGGGCATCATCAGGTCTAACAAAACCAAATCTGGCTGCTCTGCCAGGATAGCCCGCATTCCTTCTCGCCCGCCATTCGCGCCAAGCACTTCATAGCCTTTGCGGCCTAAGATTAAACGCACCAAATCGATCATCTCTGGCTCATCTTCGATATAGACGATCTTTTTCTTCATACGCTCCTCTCACCACACGAAAACCTGTCTCTTAGTTTACCACATTCCCAAACCCTGATCCGTCTGACACTTGCCATGCCCATCAGGCTGGAATATAATTTCCAAAAATCTTTTCACAATCAGAAAGGCAATTTATGATCGATGTAAATGACCTTCGCAAAGGGGTTACTTTCGAACTTGACGGAAACCTGTACAAAGTTCTCGAATACGAACACCATAAACCCGGTCGAGGCAAAGCCACCATTCGGGTCAAAGCTCGCGATTTGCGCAGCGGTGCTACGCTTGAAAAGACTTTTATTTCCGGCGACCGAGTGCAGGATGTTCGGTTGGATTACCACAACGTCCAATTCCTGTATTTTGACGGCAGCTTGTATCACTTCATGGATACAGAAACCTACGACCAACCTGCAGTCCCCGCTGAAGTGATTGGTGAAAACGCTGGTTATTTGAAAGAGGGTCTTGAACTTAAACTTACCTTTTACAACGGCGAACCAATTGATATTGAGCTGCCCATCACCGTAGATATGGTGGTAACCGAAGCCGAGGTGGCCGTGCGCGGTGATACCGCTACCGGTGTTACCAAGCGGGTGACCACCGAGACCGGTTTGCAAGTTCAGGTGCCGAATTTCGTTGAGGTGGGCGATACCATCCGCATCGATACCCGTAGCGGCACCTATGTAACCCGCGTGTGATGAAAACCCCCGCCGGCAAAGAATGCCCCTACTTTTATGGGGATTACTTTCGCGGTCGAAAGACTGAAGAGTGCCGCTTGCTTGCGGCAGCCCTGCCGCCGCTGCCCTGGAAACCCGCTCTGTGCCAGACCTGTCCAGTACCAGAGATTCGTCTGGCTAACGCCTGCTCCTACATGGAGCTCAAACCGAGTTTGAGGCGGCCGTTTCCCTTTTTGAAACAGCAGGTTCAGGTGACGGCTTACTGCACTAAGACCGAACGGGTTGTCTCAGAACCATTCGTTGGTTGCGGCGAATGCCATCCTTTGCCCTTTGCCCTGCCCGGAGAAGACGATGACGCTAACACTGTTGCTTGACCTTGACGACACGCTGCTCCAGAATGACATGGGGACTTTCATCCCTGCTTATCTTCAGGCCTTGTCGAAGCGCTTGACAGAGAAAGTATCCCCTGACCATCTCGTCAAACACCTCATGCGAGCGACTCAGATCATGATCGCCAATGATCGCCCCGATCGCACCCTTAAAGAGGTCTTTGACCAGGCTTTTTATCCAGCCTTGGGGCTAGAGGAAAGTCAGGTGCATCAGGAGATCGAAGATTTTTACCAGAATCATTTCACGCAACTGCAAGGGTTGACCCGCCAGATGCCGGGCGCAGTGGAGTTGGTCAAGGAATCCTTGCAGAGAAATTATGACCTGATTCTAGCCACGAATCCGCTTTTCCCCTTGCTTGCCAACTTACATCGCCTGAAATGGGCCGGCTTGGGGGATGTCATCCCGCTCTTTCGGATTATTGCCTCCTACGAAACCTTCCATTTCGCCAAGCCCAACCCGGCCTTCTTCACAGAACTTCTGGCGCGGGATGGCTGGCGCGAACAGGGCGTGCTGATGATAGGCAACGACCTTGAGATGGACATCCTGCCGGCAAGGAAGATCGGCATCCAAACCTTCCTCGTATCCCCGCTTTCTCATCCATCAGTGTCGGTCGGTGGTGATTTGAGCCGTGTGATAGACTGGATCGATCAGACGCCGACCGAAGAGATGATGCCAGACTTCTCATCGCCGGAAGCTATTCTGGCGATCTTAAAATCCACCGCTGCTGTTCTGCCTATGTTATGTAAAAAAATGCCCAGTGATCAATGGAGCACCCGCTTTGCCCAAAACGAATGGTGTCAGACGGAAATTTTATGTCATCTGCGGGATGTGGAAGTAGAAGTCAACCTGCCGCGCCTTCGCAAAGCGATTGAGACCCCTAATCCATTTATCGCCGGGGTTGACACCGATCCTTGGGCAGAACAACGCAACTATCGGCAGCAGAGCGGTGAACACGCCTTAAGGGAATTTCTGCAAGCGCGCCTTGAGCTGATTCACGTTCTCCAGGAACTCTCCCCAGAAATCTGGTCCCGAAAGGTGCGTCATGCAATCTTTGGGCCTACCAGCCTGCAAGAGCTAAGCGGTATCATTGCCTCTCACGACCGCATCCATATTCGCCAAATTGTTCAGAATCAACAACGCTCCTCTAAGGAATCCGCGCGCCTCGATTAGCCCATCAGGGGGTTAAACCTACAGAGCAGGCCAGTCGTTGATTCGATCAGCCAGATCGCTTCTGGCAAGCTCGGTTTTCGAGCACCGCTTTAGGCTTGCCCGATCTTGATCAATACTTAGGAGAAAAATTACGGAGGAAACTATGCGCCGACGGGTCGTTGTTAGCGGATTAGGCTGTATCAGCCCGCTGGGCAATGATATTCAGACACTGTGGAAGTCCATCTCTCAGGGAATTTCTGGAGTGGGTGCGATCACCCATTTTGATGCTTCCGAGCACAAATCCAGGATTGCTGCTGAAGTGAAAAACTTTGACGCAGCAGCTCTGTTTGGAAACCGCGAAGCGCGCAAGATGGATCGTTATACCCAATTTGCGCTGGCGGCTGCCCAACAGGCTCTCGATCAGGCTCAACTCACCATTAATGATTCGATCCGGGATCGCATCGGGGTTGTGATCGGCACCGGCATCGGTGGGCTCCACACGTTAATTGAACAATATGAGGTCTTTAAGGAAAAAGGGCCAAACCGTGTAAGTCCGTTTCTAGTGCCAATGATGTTGCCCGATAGCGCCGGTAGCATGGTGGCGATCCATTATGGTCTGCGCGGACCTAACCTGGCAGTCATCACGGCTTGTGCAACAGGAAACAATGCCATTGGCGAAGCTACCGAAATGATCCGCCGTGGACAAGCCGATGTCATGCTGGCAGGTGGCAGCGAAGCTGCCATCTTACCGGTAGCCATGGCAGGAATGAGCGTCATGGGCGCTCTCTCCACCCGCAACGATGACCCGCAGCGCGCCTCGCGGCCGTTTGACTTCTATCGGGACGGATTCGTAATGGGTGAGGGAGCAGCCGTGCTGGTGCTGGAAGAGCTCGAATTTGCCAAAGGACGTGGAGCGACCATTCTGGCGGAGATCAGCGGGTATGGACATACCAATGACGCCTATCATGTTTCGGCGCCAGCCGAAAACGGTTATGGGGCAGTGCTGTGTATGCGCCAGGCCCTCCAAAACGCCAATCTAGCCGTTAACCAGATCGATTACATCAACGCCCATGGCACCAGCACTCCGCTCAACGATAAAAGCGAAACCGCGGCCATTAAAACGGTATTTGGTGAAAAAGCTTATCAGGTTCCCATTTCCTCAACCAAATCGATGACCGGGCATTTACTAGGCGCATCTGGCGCACTGGAAGCTGTCATCTGCGTTCTGGTGCTTGAACATCAGTTCATTCCGCCAACCATTAATTATGAGACTCCTGATCCAGAGTGCGATTTAGATTATGTACCCAATCAAGGGCGAGCAGCAACAGTCCGGCACATCCTTTCTAACTCCTTTGGTTTTGGTGGACACAACGCTTCAATCATTCTCAGCCAATTTCAGGAGTAAGACACATGGCAAGATACGCCCATATCACCGGTTGGGGGATGGCGATTCCGCAAAAAGTATTAACCAATTCCGATCTGGAAAAGATGGTCGAGACCTCAAATGAGTGGATTGTCTCGCGCACCGGCATTTCCGAACGAAGAATTGCAACCGAAACCGAATCCTCTGCGTCTCTAGCCGTTCAAGCTGCGCTCAAAGCCTTAGAAGTCGCCAACGTTCACCCATTAGACGTCGATTTGATCATTGTAGCGACTTCTTCTCCGGAACACATCTTCCCGGCAACGGCTTGTATTGTCCAGGATCAAATCGGCGCCAAACGCGCTGGGGCGTTTGATTTATCCGCCGCCTGTACCGGCTTTATCTTCGCCCTCGACCTGGCTGCGGCGACCATTCGCAGCGGTTCACTGAACACGGTATTGGTGATCGGTGCCGAGACCCTCTCGCGCTTTGTCGATTGGCGCGACCGCAATACTTGCATTCTCTTTGGGGATGGCGCCGGTGCCTTTGTTATCCAAGCCAGCGATCAGCCTGGGGGCATTCTCTCCGGAGTGATGCGTTCGGATGGCTCCGGCGCAGATCTGCTCACCCTGGCAGCCGGCGGGAGCAAATATCCCGCCAGTCAGGCTACGGTACAAAATGGAATGCATTATATCCGCATGAATGGTCGCGAAGTCTTCCGCTTTGCTACCCGCGTGATGACTCAAGCCACCCTGGAAGCTGTCCAAAAAGCCAATCTATCTCTTCAAGATATCCAAATCATCATTCCTCACCAGGCTAACCAACGTATCATCGAGACGGCGGCAAAAAATCTCAATTTTCCCCTCGAGAAGATTGTCTCCAACATTCATCGCTACGGAAACACCTCAACCGCTTCCATCCCAATCGCCACTTGTGAAGCCATTCAAGAAGGGAAACTCAAAGCCGGAGATACTGTGGTGTTTGTCGGCTTTGGCGCCGGTCTGACCTGGGGAGCTGTCCTAGCCAAATGGAGCGGACCGCTGCCAGCCAGGAAGCGCGTCTACCCGCGCCGCTACCGCTGGCTTGCCCGCCTGCGTTCTCGCATTCTACGCCTATGGCGCCGTCTGGAAGGGTTTTTATGGGGGAAAAACGCTGCCTAGCCGCTGGCTTCTGCAGCAACTTGACAATCATTTCTGCGCCGCCTTGATTCTTCTGGGTTAAAACTTGATTTCCAGCCAATCAAAATCGTTAGAGAGACGTTAGAAATCGCTCTCAATTACTCCAATTTATTCCATTCCTGTTTAGAGATTGGTATAATCGGAATTGGAAATGTTACTGGAATGGAATCTGGAGGTTTAAGTGAACCCGTCTCGTAATCGATCTTCTCTGGTATATCTCCTGTTGTTTGTGGCGATTATCGTCCTGGTGGTATACCAGTTCCAACAGAGTCCGACAACTCAGGACGTCATTCCAATTAACAAAGTCGCTAATGACATTCAGAGTGGACTGGTAGAACGCATCGTAGAGGACAATAATCGGCTGCGAGTTATTTACGCAGATGGCACGGAGCGATATTCCCATAAAGAGTCCGAAACAACCCTGGTTGAACAGCTTAAAGCCTTTGGAGTCAGCACCGAACAGCTTGCGGCAAGCAACATCAAAATAGAAGTGAAACCCCCTTCGCCATGGGTGGGATTAGCGACCATTCTCGGTTACGTCTTGCCATTTCTGTTTCTGGCTGGAGTGTTCTGGTTTGTTTTTCGCCAGGCGCAGGGCAGCAACAATGCCGCCATGTCTTTTGGCAAATCCAGAGCGCGCATGTTTACCGGCGACCAACCGAAGGTCACTTTTCAGGATGTGGCCGGGGTAGAAGAGGCAAAGGAAGAGCTCCAGGAGGTGGTCGAATTTCTGCGTGAGCCAGAAAAATTCATTTCACTTGGCGCCCGCATTCCCAAAGGGGTTTTGCTGGTCGGACCGCCTGGCACTGGTAAAACCTTGCTTGCCAAAGCAGTAAGCGGTGAAGCGGGGGTGCCGTTCTTTTCGATCTCCGGTTCGGAGTTTGTCGAGATGTTCGTGGGTGTCGGCGCCAGCCGTGTGCGTGATCTGTTCGATCAAGCCAAGCGCCATTCGCCCTGCATCGTTTTCGTCGATGAGATAGACGCCGTTGGCCGGCAGCGCGGCGCCGGTTTGGGTGGCAGTCACGACGAGCGCGAACAAACCCTCAACCAGATGCTGGTTGAGATGGATGGCTTCGACACCGATACGAATGTGATTATCGTCGCTGCCACCAACCGCCCGGATATTCTCGACCCGGCCTTGCTGCGCCCCGGGCGCTTCGATCGACGGGTCATCCTCGACCGTCCAGATATGCGCGGCCGTGAAGCGATACTCAAAGTGCATACCCGTGGCAAACCGCTTGCCCCGGATGTCGATCTGGCTGTCATTGCTCGCTCGACGCCTGGGTTTGTTGGCGCCGATCTCGAGAATCTGGTCAACGAAGCTGCCATCCTGGCCGCGCGGCGCAATAAGAAAATGATTGGGCAAGCGGAACTGGAAGAAGCGATTGAACGAGTCATTGCTGGCCCTGAACGGAAGAGCCGTTTGATCAGCGCCGAGGAGAAGCGCATCGTTGCCTACCACGAAGCCGGACATGCGGTGGTCATGAACGCCTTGCCCGAAGCGGATCCGGTGCACAAGGTTTCGATCATTGCCCGCGGCATGGCTGGAGGCTACACTATGGCATTGCCCGAAGAAGACCGTACGTTGATGCCGCGCAAAAAGATGATTGCCGACATGGTTGGTTTACTCGGAGGTCGAGCGGCTGAGGAGCTGGTGTTTGATGACATCACTTCTGGCGCCGCCAACGACCTGGAGCGGGTCACCCGCATGGCTCGTGCGATGGTCACCCGTTTAGGGATGAGCGAAGAATTAGGCCCGCTTGTTTACGGACAAAAGGAAGAGCTGATCTTCCTTGGGCGCGAAATCGCCGAGCAACGCGACTACTCTGAAGCGGTAGCGCAAAAGATCGACGAAGAAGTACGCAAGCTGGTCAATCAAGCCTATGAACGTGCCAAAGCGATCCTCATTCAGTATCGCGACAAACTCGACGCCGTCGCCCAGCGCCTCTTAGAGGTAGAAACCAT